>JAQCBM010000143.1 GCA_027729865.1 Actinomycetota bacterium | reverse complement strand
ACGATCACCGAACGACCGGAGTAGTCGACACGCTTGCCGAGCAGGTTCTGGCGGAAACGACCCTGCTTGCCCTTGAGCATGTCGGACAGCGACTTCAGCGCACGGTTGCCCGGCCCGGTGACCGGACGACCACGGCGGCCGTTGTCGAACAGGGCGTCGACCGACTCCTGCAACATGCGCTTTTCGTTGTTGACGATGATTTCCGGCGCACCGAGATCCAACAGCCGCTTCAACCGGTTGTTGCGGTTGATCACGCGGCGGTACAGGTCGTTGAGGTCCGAGGTGGCGAAGCGGCCACCATCGAGCTGCACCATCGGGCGCAGGTCCGGCGGGATGACCGGCACGGCATCGAGCACCATGCCCAAAGGCGAGTTGGTGGTGTTCAAGAACGCGGACACGACCTTCAGGCGCTTGAGCGCGCGGGTCTTCTTTTGACCCTTGCCTGTCGCCACGATCTCCTTAAGTGCAGCGACTTCCGCTGCGAGATCGAAGGACTCCAAGCGCTTTTGGATCGCCTCGGCACCCATACCACCGTCGAACCAGCGGCCGTAGCGGTCACGCATCTCGCGGAACAACATCTCGTCGCCCTCGAGGTCTTGGACCTTCAGCGTGCGGAATCGATCGAAGATGCGATCGAGTCGATCGATCTCTTGGTCGGCACGACTGCCCACCGGCAGACGTGTGGCCCTTGCGGACTCGCGCACCTTGCGACGCACGTCGGACTTTGCGCCCTCTGCCTCGAGTTCGGCGAGGTCGGCTTCGAGCTTTTGCTGGCGGGACTCGATATCGGAGTCACGACGCGAAGCGATTTGCTTCTTCTCGACACCCAGTTGCTTCTCCAGGTTCGGAAGCGCCTCGTGGCGGCCTTCCTCGTCGACCCAGGTGATCATGTACGCGGCGAAGTAGATGACCTTCTCCAGGTCCTTCGGCGCGAGGTCGAGCAGGTAGCCCAAACGGCTGGGGACACCCTTGAAGTACCAGATGTGCGTGACAGGAGCCGCGAGCTCGATGTGACCCATCCGCTCACGACGCACCTTCGCGCGGGTCACCTCGACGCCGCAGCGCTCGCAGATGATGCCCTTGAAGCGCACGCGCTTGTACTTGCCGCAGTAGCACTCCCAGTCGCGAGTTGGTCCGAAGATCTTCTCGCAGAACAGACCGTCCTTCTCCGGCTTCAGCGTCCGGTAGTTGATGGTCTCCGGCTTCTTGACCTCGCCGTAGGACCAGGTGCGGATGTCGTCCGCAGTTGCCAAGCCGATGCGCAGATCATCGAAGAAGTTAACGTCCAGCACGTGGGTTTCCTTCGTTAGTTCCGGTCAGTGGTGATAGTTGTCTGGCTGGTGCCTAGAGCTCCTCGACGCTGCTCGGCTCACGCCGGGACAGGTCGATACCGAGTTCTTCAGCGGCGCGGAAGACGTCTTCGTCGGAGTCCTTCATCTCGATGGCCACGCCATCGCTGGACAGGACCTCGACATTGAGACACAGGGACTGCATCTCCTTGACGAGCACCTTGAACGATTCGGGAATACCCGGCTCGGGGATGTTCTCGCCCTTGACGATCGCTTCGTAGACCTTCACGCGGCCCAGGACGTCGTCGGACTTGATGGTGAGCAACTCCTGCAGCGCGTATGCAGCGCCATACGCCTCAAGGGCCCAGACCTCCATCTCACCAAATCGCTGGCCACCGAACTGCGCCTTACCGCCCAGCGGCTGCTGGGTGATCATCGAGTACGGGCCGGTGGAGCGGGCGTGGATCTTGTCGTCGACCAAGTGCAGCAACTTCAAGATGTACATGTAGCCGACAGCGATCTCACCAGGGATCGGCTCACCGCTGCGTCCATCGAACAACTCCGCCTTGCCGTTGCCGTTGACCAGCGAGATGCCGTCCGAGGTCGGTCGCGTCGATTCCAAGATCGCCGACAGTTCCTCTTCGCGAGCGCCGTCGAACACCGGAGTTGCCACGCGCGAGCGCGGCTCCACTGCGCGAACTTCCTCGGGCAGGTTCGCGACCCGTGGATCTGTGGGGTCGACTTCCCAGCCCGTGGCCGCCGCCCAACCCAAATGCGTTTCGAGCACCTGGCCGACATTCATGCGGCCGGGCACACCGAGCGGGTTAAGCACGATGTCCACCGGGGTTCCGTCGGTCAAGAACGGCATGTCCTCGACCGGGAGGATCTTCGCGATGACGCCCTTGTTGCCGTGGCGTCCGGCGAGCTTGTCGCCTTCGGTGATCTTGCGCTTTTGCGCGATGTACACGCGCACCAGTCGGTTCACACCGGGCGGAAGCTCATCGCCCTCGTCGATATCGAACACACGAACGCCGATGATCTTTCCGGACTCACCGTGCGGCACCTTCAGTGACGTGTCGCGCACCTCGCGCGCCTTCTCACCGAAGATCGCACGCAGCAAACGCTCCTCCGGGGTGAGCTCGGTCTCGCCCTTGGGCGTGACCTTGCCGACCAGGATGTCGCCGGGCACAACATCGGCGCCGATGCGGATGATGCCGCGCTCGTCAAGATCGGCGAGGACTTCTTCCGCGACGTTAGGAATGTCGCGGGTGATTTCCTCCGGCCCGAGCTTGGTGTCACGCGCATCGATCTCGTGCTCTTCGATGTGAATGCTGGAGAGGACATCGTCTTGCACCAGTCGCTGGGACAAGATGATGGCGTCTTCGTAGTTGTGGCCTTCCCACGACATGAACGCGACGAGCAGGTTCTTGCCGAGGGCCATCTCACCGAGGTCCGTGGACGGACCGTCTGCGAGTACCTGGCCAACCTCCACGCGATCGCCTTCCTTGACGATCGGACGCTGGTTGATGCACGTGCCCTGGTTCGAGCGCGTGAACTTATCGAGTGCGTACGTGGTGTATTCGCCGCCATCTTCCGCGACGGTGATCAGATCGGCGGACACCTCAGTAACCACGCCAGCCTTGGTCGCAAGGACCATGTCGCCGGCGTCGTATGCGGCACGGAACTCCATGCCCGTACCGACCAGTGGTGCCTCTGCGCGCAGCAACGGCACGGCCTGACGCTGCATGTTCGAGCCCATCAGTGCGCGGTTGGCGTCGTCGTGCTCGAGGAACGGGATCATCGCCGTTGCAACCGACCACAACTGGCGCGGCGAGACGTCCATGTAGTCGACCTCGGTCGGCTTCACGTATTCGACCTCGCCACCCTTGCGGCGAACCAGGACGCGGTCCTCGGTCATGGTGCCGTTGTCGGAGATAGGCGTGTTGGCCTGCGCGACGACGAAGCGATCCTCTTCATCAGCCGTCATGTAGTCGACCTGGTCGGTGACCTTGCCGTTGACCACCTTGCGGTACGGAGTCTCAACGAAACCGAACGGGCTGATACGACCGTACGTTGCGAGCGAACCGATCAGACCGATGTTCGGGCCTTCCGGGGTCTCGATCGGGCACATGCGTCCGTAGTGGGACGGGTGCACGTCGCGAACCTCGAAGCCTGCACGCTCGCGCGACAGACCACCCGGACCCAGTGCCGACAAACGACGCTTGTGCGTCAAACCGGCGAGCGGGTTGGTCTGGTCCATGAACTGCGAGAGCTGGCTGGTGCCGAAGAACTCCTTGATGGCCGCCACAACGGGACGGATGTTGATCAGGGTCTGCGGCGTGATCGCCTCGACGTCCTGAGTGGTCATGCGCTCGCGAACCACACGCTCCATGCGGGACAAGCCGGTACGGATCTGGTTTTGAATCAACTCTCCGACCGTGCGCAGACGACGATTACCGAAGTGATCGATGTCGTCGGTTTCGACGACGACCTCACCTCGCGGGCCCTCCATCGTGGGCAGTTCGGAGTGCAAACGCACCAAGTACTCGATCGTCGCGAGCACGTCCTCGAGGGTGAGAACGCTCTGATCGAGCGGAAGATCCAAACCGAGCTTGCGGTTGACCTTGTAGCGGCCAACCTTCGCGAGGTCATACCGCTTGGGGTTGAAGTAGAAGTTGTCGATCAGGTTGCGAGCGTTCTCCAGCGTGGGCGGCTCACCCGGTCGCAACTTGCGGTAGATGTCGAGTAAGGCATCGTCCTGGCTTTCGACGGTGTCCTTCTCCATCGTGGCCATGAACACTTCGTACTGACCGAAGCGCTCGCGGATCTCCTCGGAGGTCATGCCAAGCGCCTTGAGCAGAACCGACACCGGCTGCTTGCGCTTGCGGTCAACGCGAACGGCAACGAGATCCTTCTTGTCGATCTCGAACTCCAGCCACGCACCGCGGCTGGGGATGATCTTCGCGGTGTAGACGTCCTTGTCGGTGGCCTTGTCGATCGAGCGCTCGAAGTACGCACCCGGTGAACGGACCAACTGGGAGACGACAACGCGCTCGGTGCCGTTGATGATGAACGTGCCCTTGTCGGTCATCAGCGGGAAGTCGCCCATGAACACGGTCTGGGACTTGATTTCACCAGTCTCGTTGTTCATGAACTCCGCCGTGACGAACAGCGGAGCGGCGTAGGTGAAGTCCTTCTCCTTGCACTGCTCCACCGTGTACTTCGGTGGCTCGAAGCGGTGGTCGCGGAAGGACAGCGACATCATGCCGGCGAGGTCCTCGATCGGGCTGATCTCCTCGAAGATCTCGGTCAGGCCGGAAACCTGCGGGATCTCGGTGTTGCCGGCGGCGATCGCCGCGGCGACTTTTGCCTGCCAGTCCTCGCGGCCCAGCAGCCAGTCAAAGCTGGCCTTCTGCAGGGCGAGCAGGTCCGGGGTTGCCAGGGGCTCTCGGATCTTCGCGAACGAGTGACGGGCTAGGCCCGGGGACAAGGGGGTGCTGACCGAAGTCTTAGCTGCCAAGACGGTTCCTTCCGGGGCGCATCTGCGACGCTGACGTCATTCGCGCTGGCCCCGCGCACGCCACTTCGTCCCGAACTGTCAAATCCGCCTGGTCTGTGACCGTGACGAACACGACCGCTCGGGGGGAGGGGTGTGAGGGCAGCGCAAAGCGGCAGCATACCCGGAGGGCACGCCGCTGTCTAACCCGGGGGTGCCCCGCCAGTCCCTCGATCGCAGCTAGGTCAAGGGCGGGGGGTGACAGCGAACCGGTCCCCTGCCCAACCTGGCTGGATCCTCGTCCTGACGGATCCGCACCGGGTGTGTGCGTGCGTAGATCGTGACCGCCCGAAGCCGAAACGTCAAGCGCGGCGCGACTTTTGCACCTTTCTTCGGTTTCTTGCACACCGTTCGTGATGAATCTGTGACCACCAAAACTTTCCGGCCATACCCTTGCCTCTATCAAGGCCTACGCTGCGGCTCGCGAGAATCCCGTTACCGCCCATCAACACAAGGAGCACACATGTCTCACGTCGTCGAATTCACCCTCGAGGTGAAACCAGGCCACTACCAAGATGTGGTCGACCTGTACTCGGAGTTCGCCCACGACTTCATGGCCATCGACCCCCACCTCATCAGCGTTCATATCGTCGGCGACCCCGGCGCTGGACTCGTCCGTGGCATCGGAGTCTTCGATACGCAGGAGGCAGCAGCGGAGGTCAACAGCGACGTCATCTTCGCTACTTTCAACGACGCCATCGAGCCACTCATCAG
>JAQCBM010000142.1 GCA_027729865.1 Actinomycetota bacterium | reverse complement strand
TGCCCGGACGGCTAGAACGAACGCTGCATGTTCATGCTCGCGTGCTCATGGGGTGTTCATCTTTCGAACCACTCCTTCGTGGGCGGGGTTACTAGCGGACGGTACAACCTCTAGCCGAGGATCTCCGCACGCACCTGCAGGATGTCGAGGCCGACACCGCTGGGCGTGCGCAGCGCCCGGGGAAGTGCCCGGCGCTTCGCCGCCTGCTCGATGCATTCGGCCCGAGGGTGGATATGGGCTCCACGCCCCGGTCTGATTCGTTCGTGGTCGACGACGCACCCACCACGGGCATCGGCATCGGCTACGAGTCGAACCAGGTTCGACGCCGGCTCTCGAGTTCGACATCCGATGCACATGCGCACCGGGCCTTGATCCAGGCCGAGAGCGTCGTCGCGACGAATAGCGTCCCCCGAGGAACCGGCCCCCAAGTCTACTCGCCCGCCATTGGCGTAGGTGCCTGCGGTGCTCCAGCGCTATTTCCCCCATCGGGACGGATGTCGATCCGCCACCCGGTGAGCCTGGCCGCGAGCCGGGCGTTTTGTCCCTCTCGGCCGATCGCCAAGGACAGCTGGTAGTCCGGCACCAGCACCCGAGCCGCCTTCGCCCCTGCGTCCACGATCTCCACCGACGTGACCCGGGCTGGGGACAGCGCGTGCGCGATCATCTCGGCCGGATCGTCGCTGTGGTCGACGATGTCGATCTTCTCCCCACCTAGTTCGCTCATCACGTGCCGGACGCGCTGGCCCTGCGGACCGATACATGCTCCCTTGCCCGACACCTCAGGTGAGTTCGAGCGGACCGCGATCTTGGTGCGATGACCTGCTTCACGGGCGATCGCGGTGATGTCGACCGTGCCGTCGGCTATTTCGGGTGACTCCAAGGCGAACAGCGCTTTGACCAACCCAGGGTGGGTGCGCGAGATCGTTATGACCGGTCCCTTGAACCCGCGACGCACACCCGTCACGAGCGCTTTGAGGCGTTCGCCATGCGTGTATGCCTCACCGGGGACTTGCTCTTCGGGCGGCAGGTTGGCTTCCACTTTGCCGAGGTCCACGCGAACCATGCGCGGGTTATTCGATTGCTGGATGACCCCAGACACCAGATCACCTTCGCGACCGGTGAACTCGTTCATGGTGGCGTCGCCCTCGGCCTCACGCAGTCGCGTAAGCAACACCTGGCGTGCGGTAGTGGCAGCGATTCGACCGAAACCATCCGGGGTGTCGTCGAACTCGCCGATTACCTCATCGTCGTCGTTCACTTCCGACGCCCACACGGTCACGTGTCCGCTCTTGCGGTCCAACTGCACGCGCGCCTTCTCGTGCGAGCCTTCGGTGCGCTGATAGGCGACCAACAATGCAGCCTCGATTGTCTCAACTACCAGGTCGAGCGACAGATCCTTCTCACGTACCAACGCCTTCAGGGCGTTCACGTCGATATCCATCAGCCCTCCTCCCGAGAAAACTCCACTTGCACGATCGCGCGCTGCACCTGGCCCAAAACAAGTTGTTGCGCCTCGCCGTTCACATCGAGGGTGACCGTCGAATCGTCGCTGCCGGTAAGACGACCGGTGATCGAGGACCCGTCCTCGAGATCGATCGCCACCAACCGCCCGGTGTTGCGGCGCCAATGCCGCGGCAACGTCAAGGGCCGATCCACACCGGGGCTGCTGACTTCCAAGACGTACGACGACGACGCCACATCGCCTGCTTCATCCAACGCTGCAGACAGAGCACTCGACACTTCTGCGATCGCGTCCAAACTCACGCCACCATCGGTGTCGACGATCACCGAAACCTTCTCTCGGCGCCCGACCTTCTCGATGGCGAGGTCTTCGAGATCCAAACCAGCAGCAACAACCACCGGCTCGGCGATTGCTCGCACGGCCGAAAGGGACATCTGTGACATAGCGTCGGCCCCTTTCACTCTATGGGCGAGATCCTGTTGTGCGTGCGGTTGTGGTGACGTCATGTGGAGGTACCGAAGCACCACCGAGCACGAGTGTAGCCGCCGAAAACCGCAACATGGCAGGCTTGAGCGGTGCCACGCCATGCCCACCATCCCGTGACACGTCGCGCTCTCTTGGCATCGAGTGTCCCCCTCGGCGCACTAGGACTCATCACGCTCAGCAGTTGCGGCTCCGATGAGCCGCCTCTCGAGGCGATCAAGATTCAACCCACCGAACCGGAGCAACCCGATGAGAACCTGCTCGACGAGCTGTCCCTTATCGGTGCCCACCTCGGTGCAATCGATGCCTTCCCGGAACTCCTCGGCACACTCACCGCGATCGCCGATCAGCACCGCGCCCACGCGAGCGAACTCGGCGCCACACCCGAACAGCTCGACGCGATCACGCCGATCCCTCCGGCCGCAGCACGCATCAAGCCCGCACTCGGCGAACTCATCGCCCGCGAACGCGCTGCCGCCGAACTTCGCGCCGAGTCGGCGAATGCCAGCACGGATGCCGAAACCGTCCGCGCACTGACGTTCATCGCGGCTTCGGAGTCCTCACATATTCCCGAACTTCGCGATGTCCGGAGAAACGCATGACGTACTCCGATGCCGCAGCCATCGCCGCGATCACCCAAGCTATCGAGACTGAGCAGAGCTTCGTCTACGCAGCTGGCATTGCCGGGGCTTACCTCACGGGCGGTGCAAAGCGGCAGGCGGTCTCGCAACTCGCCGAACACCAAGGTCGTATGCAGATCTATTCGCTGATGATCGCCCCCGAGGCCGTGCCCGCACCACCGCCGGCGTTCGAACCCACCACCCCGATCACCGATGCTCGATCAGCGCGAACGGCGCTCGCGCAGTTGAACAACGCTCTCGTGGGCATCAACGCAGATGTCGCTGCAACCACCGAAGGCGAAGACCGCGCCTTCGCGATCAATTGCGCGCAACTCAGCGCGCGCGCCGCGGTGCAGTGGGGTGCGCAGAGCCAGGCATTCCCCACTTAACCCGCACCTAGCCGGCAACGATTAACCGCACGATCAGTACGGCCACCACTACCAAGAACACGATGCGGACAAATCCACTGCCACGACGCAGCGCCATCCGCGCACCCACCACGGCTCCGAGCACGTTGAACACCGCCATCACCAGGCCGACCTGCCACCATACGTAGCCGCCGAAACCGAAAATGATGATCGCCGCGATATTGGTTCCCAGGTTGACGATCTTCGCGGTGACAGATGCCGATAGAAACGAGTAGCCCAACAACGCCACCAACACGATCAGCAGGAATGAGCCGGTTCCTGGACCCAGCAAGCCGTCGTAAAACCCGATGACAAGGCCAGCGATGCCAGCGATGGCGATGTGGCGCCGTCCACTGAACCGAAGCCGATCCACCGACCCCATCGCCGGACTCACCGCCACCCACACCCACGCCACGATCAGCAGCGCGATGATCACTGGTCGAAAAACGTTCTCCGGCAGCGAGGACGCGGTTGCTGCTCCTGCCAAGGACCCGATGAACGCCAGCCCCGCCATCGGCAACGCCGCACGCAGATCGGGGCGAACCTTGCGCAGATACGTGCCGGTAGCCGCCGCCGTACCGAACACGCTCGCGACCTTGTTGGTTCCCAATGCCTGCACGCCTGGCCCAGGCAAACCCAACAACAGCGCTGGCACCTGCAGCAAGCCACCGCCACCGGCCACCGCATCCACCCAGCCGGCAACTAGCGCGGCCAGCGCCAACCAGACCACGATGTCCAGGTCGATCAACGAAGCCTCTAATCAGGAACGAACGAGTGCGATCAGGTGCGCCAGCGCATCGTCCACCGGAACGTCCGCGCGATCACCCGTAGCGCGGTCCTTCACCTCGATCACGCCATCGGCCAAACCACGACCCACCACCACGATGGTCGGCACACCGATGAGTTCGGAATCGTTGAACTTCACCCCGGGTGAGACTCCACGACGGTCATCGAACAAAACGCGCACACCCGAAGCCGATAAAGATTCCGCCAACGAATCGGCGAACGCGAAGACCGCATCGTCCTTGCCTGTTGCGATCAGGTGAATGTCTGCCGGCGCGATTTCCCTCGGCCAGATCAGACCCTTGTCGTCGTGGTGCTGCTCGGCAATTGCCGCGACCGCTCGCGAGACTCCGATGCCATACGAACCCATGGTCACCGTCACCAACGCACCAGATTCGTCTTGCACCTGCAGATCGAGCGCCTGCGCGTACTTGCGTCCGAGTTGGAAGATGTGACCGATCTCGATGCCTCGAGCGATCTCCACCGCTGCGCCGCACGACGGGCACGCATCTCCGGCGCGAACTTCGGCGACGTCGATCACGCCATCGGCTTCGAAGTCACGGCCGTAAACAAGGTCGTACACGTGCCGGCCCGGTTCGTTCGCACCGGTGATCCACGCCATTCCCCGGGCAACCCGAGGATCGAGCAGGTATTCGATTCCCGATGTTCCCGAAAGTCCCAAGGCACCAGGGCCGATATATCCCTTGACCAACGCGGGGTTGGCCTCGAAGTCCTTCTCCTCGAACGCACGGATCTCCGCCGGGTAGAC
Source organism: Actinomycetota bacterium (assembly GCA_027729865.1). GTDB lineage: Bacteria > Actinomycetota > Actinomycetes > S36-B12 > S36-B12 > S36-B12. Next base: position 1,066 of record JAQCBM010000142.1, on the reverse strand, counting down.
CGCTGCTTCCAACCGGCGCTCATCCACTTCTCGGTCACCGGGAATACCAATCGCGAGCGGCTTCTCGCTGCCATCGGCATAAACCCGCATCACGATCACGTTCTTCAAGGTGTCGGATGCGGTCCATACGTCCCCGTCCACGCGCGCCAGTTCGGGCCGGGAGTTCGACACCTCGACCAACGTCGCGATCGTGGGGGTATCGGGCGTGACCTCAACGTGTGCCGCTCCAACTGAGATTGGCTCATCGACCGCCAGGGGCACCGAAACCGCTTCCACGTTCGCCGCGAATCCGCATTCGGGGCAGCGCACGAAGGTGTCCTCACCGACGGGGGTCGGTGCCAGGAACTCTTCACTGGCCGATCCCCCCATCGCCCCGGACATCGCCGAGACGATCACATAGGACAAACCAAGGCGATCGAAGGTGGAGATATAGGCATCGCGGTGGCGCTGGTACGAACGCTCCAGCCCGGCATCGTCCACATCGAAGGAGTAGGAGTCCTTCATCACGAACTCGCGCCCGCGCAAGATGCCCGCACGCGGACGTGCTTCGTCGCGATACTTCGTTTGGATTTGGTAGATGATCAACGGCAGGTCTTTGTACGACGAGTACTCACCCTTGACCATCAGCGTGAACAATTCCTCGTGCGTGGGTCCGAGCAGGTAATCATTCCCGCGCCGGTCTTGCAGCCGGAACAGGTTGTCGCCGTATTCGGTCCAACGGTTTGTGGCTTCGTACGGTTCGCGTGGGATTAGCGCCGGGAAGTGCACTTCCTGAAAACCGGCTGCATCCATTTCCTCGCGGACAACCTTCTCCACGTTGCGAAATGTCAGATACCCCAGCGGCAGCCACGAGAACACGCCCGGGGCAATCCGCCGCACGTAGCCCGCTCGCACCAGCAACCGGTGGCTGGGCACTTCGGCATCGGCCGGGTCATCGCGCAGTGTGCGCAGCAACAGCGTGGACATGCGCAGGATCACTACGTCAGCCTAGTGCTCATGCCGCATGCCGGTCGGCCTCGCTATCCGCTGATAGGCCGCCATACATAAGGTTGCAACGTGCGCTCGA
>JAQCBM010000141.1 GCA_027729865.1 Actinomycetota bacterium | reverse complement strand
ACATGTCCACCGAGCGCGATGCCGTGATCGGGCCGCACTTGCCGGACATCTCCTGGAGAACGCAACAAGAACGCCAGGTGTGACGACCAGCGCGGGAGTCACTCCTTGAATGTTTGGAGCACGTCGAAACCGAGCCTCCGGAGCGGCGTCGCGACGTGGGCCTTGTCACCCCTGAAGTCCGCGGCCTCAATCGGGTCACTTGGATAAGCAAGATTCCAAGCGAGCTGGATAACCGCCTTAGCGTCCACCACCCGCGAACCGACTCGAAGCCAGTACTTGATCGAGGGATACGCGCCGGCTTGCTCAAGCAACTCTTCCCGATTCGCTGCAACCGCCTGATCAAGGGCGACTCTGATGTCTTCGCTCTTGAGTTGTGCTGCCGGATTCCTGCTTCCTCGTTGACGGCCCATTCGCAAATACTTCCACGGGTCATCCGGTCGGTTACACCGAGACAAAGTGATCAACTGATAAGGCTCGATCGCAGATTTGGGCGCCAAAGCCCTCTGCCATAATCAGTGAATGACCGAGCTCATTCGCACCGAGGCCGCGAAGCGAAAGGTGCTCAATGAGGCAGAACAGACAACGGTTGACGCGTTGCTCGCCCAACTCTCATCCGGCTGGTATGTGATTCCCCACGTGACGTTCGAAGTCACGAGCGGGCAGAACCGCGGCAAGTACGAGACCGACTGCGTGATCGCTCATCCCCAACACGGTTGGGCGATCGTTGAGACCAAGGGGCACCGGGTCAGCCTTGCCGCCGGCACCTTCTACGGCAACGGCCGACCATTGAACCCCCAGCCGCACGACCAGCTCCGCCGCAACTCCTACGGGCTAGTTCAGTTCCTCAGCGAGAAGCTCGGGCGATCACTGTCCATTGATGTCGCGGAATTGTTCTGCGTGCCGAACACCACTTCCATCGAAGGAGGCGAGCATCCGGCACTGTCGAAACGACAGATTCTGGTGTCGGACGATGTCGCACTCGGCTCCGACGGTGCCGCCGACAAGGTCGAGGACATCGTTGAGAATCGCACGAAGATCCTCCAAGACGAGGCCGAGTTCCAGGAGTGCCTCGGAGCGATCTGCCCAGATGCGACCTTCGTGTGGGACAGCCAAGCCCGCGCCCGTCGCGCCCGCGATCGCCTGAAGTCGATCTGCGATCAGCGAGTGGAGGCCCTCGAATCCCTCGACATGAACCGGCGCATCGTGGTGACCGGTGGAGCGGGCTCGGGCAAGACGCGACTCGCGGTGCGTTGGGCCCAGCGCGCGGCCTCACGGGGCGAGACCGTGATGATGGTCTGCTACAACGACCCGCTCGGTTACGAACTGCAGGAGCGAATCACCCCCCGAGATGGTGTCGTCGTTGGGCCCTTCCTGAGAGTCATCCAAGAACTCCCGGGGATGCCCCCGATCGACCAACCCGCCAACGCCGGCGACGACTGGTGGAAAGAGACGCTGCCGAGCCATATCGAGCAGCACTTCGATCAGATTCGAATCCGGTTCGACACCATCGTCGTCGACGAAGCCCAGGACTTTCAGAAACGCTGGGTCGACATCATGCACCGCCTGCTCAGCAACGACCGGTCGAGACTCATCTTCCTCGCCGATCCGGAACAGGACATCTACAGCCGCTCCGCCCCACTCCCCATTGAGGACCCGATGTGGGTGCAATGCGAACTCACGCTCAACACCCGTAACACCCACGACATCGCCCAACTCCTGCGCCGCCGCTTCTCCGGAGCGCAATCACACCGCCGAAACCCGGCGTCCGACACAATCCATTACGCCGAAGCTGCGACCTTCGACGATGTCGTCTCGTACGTCGGTGCAGAGGTCGACCGCCTGCGAGCCGACGGCATTCCGGATTCATCGATCCTCGTCAGCACCGTCACCACCGCCATGCGCGATCCGCTGCGGCGAGAATTTGGCTTCGTTGGCTGGGAAGAGCGAGAAAACGGCATCGTCTGCGAGAACGTGCACCGCGTCAAGGGCACCGAGTTCGACCACGTCATCCTCGTCGGTCTGATTCCCGCTCGAGAGGACAGCGAATCTCAGGAACCTCAAGAGGTTCGCGACCGTCTGCTCTACATCGGCATCTCGCGTGCCGTGCTTGGGCTCAGCGTGATCGCGCCACGACCCGTGCTGGACCGCCTCGGATTTGATTAGGTCAATGCCGTGATGGAGCAACCCTCGCTTTTTGAGGAGCCCAGGCCAACGGTCACGTTTCCGTTGCGTATCGGACGCACAACGGTTGAGAAATCCGAAACTCGCTCAATCCTGACGAGAGCATCAGGATTCATGTCCGATTACGACTACACATTCAACCCGTACGCAGGATGCTCCTACGGGTGCACCTACTGTTACGCCGCCTTCTTTGCGCCGGATGAAGGACTTCAGGCGAATTGGGGAAAGTGGGTTCGCGCGAAGACGGAGGCCATTTCGACCATCGCGAGGATGCGAACCGACCTCCGCGGCAAGACCATCTACATGTCATCCGTAACCGACCCCTACCAGCCGATTGAGCGCCGCCTCAACCTGGTTCGGGATGCGCTCCAACTATTCGCTGAGCGAGAAGCACGACTCGTCGTACAGACGCGAAGCCCCCTAGTCGTGCGCGATATCGACCTGTTCAAACAGTTCGAACACCTCCGCATCAACATGACCGTGACAACGGACTCAAGAGCGGTCCAACAAGCTTTTGAACCTCACTGTCCCACGAACTCCAGGAGGCTCGCGTCGGTGACGCGCCTCACTGAAGCTGGATTGAACACCTGCATCACCATGACCCCCCTCCTGCCGCTTCAAAACCCAACCTCGTTCGCCAAGCGATTGAGAGCCACTGGCGTCACGCGCTTCGTCGTTCAACCATTCCACGCCGCCCGAGGTCGATTTGTCGCCGGAACCGGACAACAAGCTCAGGAGCTCACGCGCCAAATGGGCTGGGACGACACCGCCTACCAACAGGCAGTAGCGGTGCTCCGGCACGAACTACCTCATCTCGACGAAGGGCGTGACGGCTTCCGACCGGAGTAATCGCGATGAGCACTTTGGATGCGATTCAGACTCCTGAGTTTCGGCTAGCGCTTGAGGCCCGACTCGTACAAGGGGTGTCAGCGCTCTGGGCTAACAACGAAATTCGAGAGGCCTCAATCTTTGACCACAGTCAGGCGATCACCGAACTCCTCAACCTCAGCAAAGGGCACGACTGTCACTACGACGTGCGCACTATCGGGGCCCACTACGCCGTGTGGTATCAGGCCCGGCGAATCAGCGACGCAGCGCGGGCTCTTCTGCCCCTGCTCGACGAGCATGACGACGACATCAGCATCTTGGACCTCGGCGCAGGAACGGGAGCGGCCTGGTTCGCAGTCGACGCGATAGAGCGAGCCCGGCGGGAGCTCGGTCGAGCACCTCGAGATGTCTCCATTCACGCAATCGATTCATCTCCCGTGATGCTCAGAGACGCACAGACCATCTGGGACGCCACTGGCACGCTTCCATCAATCAGCGTCACGACCCACGTGTCCGGATGGATGGAACCCGTGCGAGGTCTCACCCAACCAATTGTCCTTGCCTCTTACCTTCTTGACCACTCCGATCGCCAGCGGGTTGCCGCGATTGCCGACGGGTTGGTTCGTGTATTCGAGCATCATCGAGCGACGCGGGCCGCAGTGATTTCCGCTCCAAACAAAGTCGAGATGACACAGAAAATCGTGAACGAGCTCACTTCCACAGGAGCACCGTGGCATGTCGATCACGAAGGCAACCGCCATGGCCGACTGTGGACGGGCGAGTTGCCCGAACTCGGGCAACTCAGAGCCGACATCGCCACAAAATTGCCTGACGACATTCGAAAACGAATGGCAAGAGGTTCACCAAGTTGGAGCGGTGGACGACCCTCCACAGTCATCAGCCTCACTCGCGATCCCTACGACGACCTTGACGTCGACAGGAGACCAGCGATCGTCCTTGACCGAGCGCAGGCCGTAGCGTCCGAGCCTGACGGTCGACTGACCGCGATCATCGGTGTCGCGGGTAGCGGAAAGAGCCGAGTCCTCGTTGAACGCCTCGTGAGGACGCTCGAGCAGGATGTTCAGTCCCGTCGGGCATCCTCGACGCTGGTCACGACTTTCAATAAGCAACTTCTTTCACAGCTCTTTTCTTGGTTCGACGACGGGGTTCAGTCGTCTCCGATTCTCAATTCGCTCAGTTTCGAGATTGAGGATCCTGCGGACACCGAAGACTTTCGAATCAGGATCGGACAAGGAAGCGGTTATCGAATCCGCGTTCGAATGCTCAATTACGACAAGGTGCCAACCCGCCTCTTTGGGGTCCGGTCCGCCGACATCTCATCAGAAAGCGATGCGGCGATTCGAGCCATGATCAATTTCTGGCTCAGGAAGGGACCTGCCGACCGGCGCGAGTGGGCTGAGAGCCGTCAGTGGCTCACCCCAAAATTCGTCATGTCCGAACTTCGCCGCGTGGTCTTCGGACTTGGCGCCCTCACCGAAGCTGATTATCTCGCTGTTGAGCGGAGGGGGCGAGGACACAGCCCTCGACTGTCCGAACTTGACCGGCGAATGCTGTGGTCGCTGATGATGGGCGACCGGAAGAACGTGCGCCTCTTCGTCGACTCGCGAGTCGAAGTCGTAAGGCGCCTCCGAGACAACAGAGCGCCGTTAGAGGTTTTCGATCGAGTATTCATTGACGAAGCACAGGATTTCCTTCCAATCGAATTCACCGAAGTTCTTCCCTCGCTGGTGAATGACCCGAGCGGCGTCGTTGTGGCCGCCGACGCAACACAGGCGATGCACACCGGCGCATCCTTTGATCCCCCCTGGGGGCACCGAGTCCATCGCCGTGACGGTGAGAGGTACCGCGTGTGGAATCTGCACAGCCTCGTTGGCTCGTACCGTCTCCCAATCTGGGTGGCCGATGCCGTCCGACCGCTCGCCAAGCACATCACCGAAATCCGACGGCCGACGCCACAAGCCGAAAGGGAACCGCAGGAAGAGGTCCCCGCCGAAGAAGTTGCCGAACCACAGTCGATGAGGAATTCGGTTCTCGGGGTACGGCCAATCATTGCCGCAGTCGACTCGCTCGACGACCTTGCTCACATTGTGGCGTCAGCGATTGACCGCTTCGGATCGTTGCTCCGCTTCGAGAACGAGCTTTCGATCACCTGGGCAGAGGCCCCCGATCAGGCTGCCGAAGAACTCATGAATCGAATTGGTGAGGTTCATTCGGGAGCCCGGGTAGTAGCACTTGCAGAATCGATGGCGAGCATCAAAGGACTCGAACGGCCGGTCGTGCTCTGGCGTTCCGCCGACGAGGCGTTCCGGTTGCCGAATCTCAGCACGCCCGAATTGCTGTACACGGCCTTTACTCGAACAACCTGCCTGCTCATCATCAACCTCGAACCCGACACCTCGGACCTCGTTCGTCGCGTCGTCACGCGCCTTGACCGAAAGCACCTTCTGTTCTGGGATGAACTCGCGATGAACACCTTCGATAGCTGGTCGCGTGACCTACGCCCGACGTGATCACACCGGGTTCGTGATCGCACCCTTCTCAGCACCCTGAGCAAGACGCGCGTACTTGCCGAGCACGCCGGTGGTGTACCGCGGCGGGTTGGGCTGCCAGCCGTCAC
>JAQCBM010000140.1 GCA_027729865.1 Actinomycetota bacterium | reverse complement strand
GAGGAACGCAGCTGCCACTGCTCGCTGTCGGCGGTGTCCTGCGGTCCGGGTGAGTAGACGAGGGGTTGGAGTGCGTACTCGGCGACCTCATCCGCCAGCGAGCGAGTCGTGTACTCGATTCCGCCATCTCGGCGGGCCGAGGTCTGAGTGACGACGACTGATCCGGACAGCAACACGATGGGCAGTTCGCGAAGGTCGCGGCGAAGCAGCGCGACATATGGCATGAGACGTTCAGACAGAGCGGTGTCGTTCTCGACAGCGACGATGAGGAGTTGTCGGTCAGCGTCACCTGGTTCGGCATCGAGCAGTTTGACGAGTTGGGTCTGTGTCTTGCCCGTGATCGGACGAAGCCATGTGATGAGCGCTTCCCTGCCGAGTGCTGCGTGAGTCTCCAACTCGGCCAGTGGCACCTCGGGTTCGTCGCCGGCCTTCCCAACAAGTCCGACGGTGGTTTCTGTGACGACGCGAACCGAGTGGTCGAGGAGGCCTTCGTAGACGTGGCCGATCTGTTCGACCTCGAGGGTTCGGTAGCTGAGAAGGCGTGCCTCGCGCACACCGCCTTCTCTGAACTCGAGCACCTGCAGTTGGGTGAGCATGGCGAGCACGGTCAGGTCGTCGACCGGGATCGGGTGTGACTCGGCGTGACGCCAGGTGACACCGGGGGTGCGGCCCTCGAGGAACACGAATCGATCGGGATCGAAGAGTCGACCGCCATACGGTGGGATGCGGAGGTCCTCGTGGGTAGTCCCACCGTGGACGGCGCGGAACAGAGCGAGGATCCGTGTCCAAGCGGTGGCGCGCCGCTCGAGAGGTTCCTCGCCGTTCAAGTCTCGTTCGGCTTGGAGCGAGTCGCGCAAGGTGCTCAGCGCATACGATCGGGCGTAGAGGTCGTCATCGAGGGGAAGGAGACCACGTTCCTCGGCGAAAAGGAGGAACACGAGTCGCATCATGACCGTGACGGCGGCGGTGTAGATCTCGGTTTCGGTGTGTCCGGCGAGCAGGGCACCATCACGTTCCCGGTTGGCGCGGCTGATGGCGGCGATGAGCATCTCGACCGCTGCCCGAACCTGCCGGCCGAGTTGGTCGGCGACGACTTCCTGTGCGGTCGCTGATTCACGGAGCAGCGCTTCGAGAGTGTCAGAGGGTGCGACCGAGAAGAATCGTTTGGCGCCCAGGAGTGACCAGAAGGCGTCAAGTAGGGCGGGTTCCTCGCTGAAAAGACTGGCGAAGAATCGGGCGGTGCCCGGCGAGGCCTCGGTGGGTGACCACACCAGTACCCATTCGTTGCCGTCGGTGACGACACCGACGGGGACCCCGGTGGCGCGGCACAACAGCGACATCCGCTCCACAGGTCCCGCGGACCAGCGGTCTCCGGGCAGTTTCGCATGGAGGTCAGTGCCAAGTGGCCAGCGGCACACCAGCGCCCGCGGGCTCTCACCATCGTCGTCGGGTTCGACGAGAACATCATCGGGGCGCAGCACGGCGTGGTGCTCGCCCACAACGTGAGTCAGGGTGGCCGGGACCTGCGGTCCGCTTCGCAGTCGGGCACCCCAGCCGAGGAGATCTCCCAGCACCCAGTCGATCCACGACGTCGCGGTCGCAGCGTCACGCAGGTCACCGAGCAACCCGGCGCGAACCTGCGCTCTGGTGTCGATTGCCACCCTGTCGAGGCCATTGGGAAACGCACGGTTGAGGACGGGGATGGTGAGGAACCCTCCGGTCGGTTCGACAAGGGACAACCAGTCCGCATGTCGGTAGGCGACTGCGCGACTCACTTCACACCACCTGCGGGATAGAGGAACTCGACCGCGGCAGGGAACAGCCGCGGTGTTGGGGCGGCATAACGGGCACGCACCGCCGCGACTTCACGCTCGATCTCATCAGGGATCTCGTCGAGGCGCCTCTGCAGGGCGTCTGCGTCACGTTCGAACTGGGAACGTTCCTCCGGGTTGAAATCGAGGGTGAGCTGCCCCTTCTCCTCCCCCGTGATTCGGGCCAGTTCAGTGCCGAGCGTGTCGCGAAGGTCAGTGAGGCCTGCGGTGTTGGTGGCCGCGTCGGCGGCTTCGCGGTCCGCCAATCGTTTGCGCAGCGATTCGACACGGTCCGCGGCACGGGTCTCCAGCGCCGCGTAGACGCCTTCGGCGACTTTGGGCCACAGCGAGATGATCTCGGCTTCGGCTCGGGCGCCGGCTCGTTCATAGCCGGCGGCTCGGACCGCCTGATCGGTTTCACCGATGTTCCAGCGGGCGTAGCTGCCTTTGCGCACTCGACCGCCGGCGGTGATGACCTCTTCATGGAGACGACGACCGTCGCCGCCGACGAGGACCAGTCGTGCGTGTGCGACAACCCCGAGGTCGGTGAGTTCGGGTCCGCCGATTCGGGCGGACACTCGACCCATTCTCACTTCGGCGCCGGACGACCAGATTTCGGCGCGCAGGGTACGCATGGCCTGTGCCACCAGACGGTGGTTGAGGTGAGCCAGCACCACGTCGTCGGCGTCGGCAGCGACGCTGTTGTTGAACGTGACGGGTCGAACGACGTCGGCGATCGGGTCGTACAGGTCGCGGGTGGCTGACGCCCATGAGCGGGTGAGTTGGGGCACCTCGAACACGTCGACCGCACCGCCGGAACGTTCCAAAACGGTCGGTCGCAGCGGTGGCTGGTTGGCGAGATCCAAGCCGACCGAGACGACCCTTTCGACGCTGGCGGGGCTGAGGTGCAGTTCCTCGATGCTCAGGTCGAGTTGGTTGCGGAGTTCCGAGATGCGTTCCCGCAGATCGCGTTCGAGACGGTTCAAGGCTCTGGCTGCCTTGCCCTTATCGGCTGGGGCCACAGCAGCGGGGTCGGCACGTCGGCCGAGCATCGCTGACTCGACCTGTTCGGCGAGCACCGGTCCGGCGGCACCGAGGTCGTTGCGGATGGTGTCGACCTTGCGGGCGATGAGTGAGAGAAACGCGAGGTCCGCCTCGAGAGTTCCGGCCGCCACCCCCTGCCACTGTTCGGGGGTGGCGTCACGCCAGCCTTTTGGAACGAAGTGGTGGATCAAAACCTGGTCGGCGGGCTGGCCGTGACGGTCGACGCGACCATTGCGCTGCTCCAGTTTGGTCGGTGAAAACGGGACCTCAACGTGGACGAGTCTGTGACAGTGCTTCTGAAGATCGATGCCTTCGCTGGCTGCGTCGGTCGCGAGCAGGATCCGGACCGGGCGGAGCGCTGGGTCGTGTTGGAACTCTGCTTTGATGCGCTCCCGGGTGTCGGTGTCCATCCCGCCGTACATGAGTGCGAGGCGGTCGCCTCCGAGGCCGGCGATCTCGAACATCTCCTGCAGGTACATCTGTGTGGCGCGGTACTCGGTGAAGACGATGACCCGCTCGTCGTTCCACACCCGCTCGCCGTTGCGTCTCTGCGTCGGGCAGCACGTCTCCTGGAGCCAATCCACGAGACGCTTCGTTTTGGCGTCCACGCGTCGGGAGTTGAGCGCCGCCCACGATGACATCTTGTCGAGGAGCGCTCTTTGTTCTTTGGTGACCGCGGCCGAGTGTGCCGCCGCCGCTGACAGGGCGTCCTCCTCGGCGGCGGCGAGCGCGTCGTCGTCGTCCCAGTCGTCGTCGAGACGGTCGAAAAGTGTCTCCACGTCGGCGCCTGCACCGTGACCGGCTCGTTGCAGTGAGGCGAGATGCAGCTCGAGGGTGGAGCGGAACGCTGCCGGGGAGGAGAAGAGCCGCTTCTTGAGGAGAAGCGCCACCAGATCCGATGTGCCTTTCAGACCTTTGGCGTTGGCCTGTTCTCGACGTAGACGCGTGTACTCACGCAGGGCTGCGTGCACTTCGACTTCATCGTCGGGGAAGTCGACTTCGAGTGGTTCGATGACTCGACGGGCAAACCGGCGAGACCCGTCGGGGTTGACGATGTCGTCTTTCAATCGGCGAACAACCGCCGATGCGAGGGTCTCGGGCCTGGGCATGACACCGCGAGCGAAACGCTGCGGGTCGAGCAGTTCGAGGAGAGCGGTGAACGATTCGGTGTACCCGTTGTGAGGTGTGGCCGAGAGAAACAACCGATGTTCGAAATGCGGTGCGATCTCACGGATGGCTGTCGTGCGCTGTGAGTCGATGGCGTAGCGGCCGCGACCGGACGGGGCACACTGGTGGACCTCGTCGATGACCAGCAGGTCGAATCGGCGCGGGTAGGTGTGGGAATCGGCGGGCAGCACCTGGCGGAGCAGACCCATGGCACGTGGGCGCTTCAACCAGTCGATCGAGACGATGAGACGGGGAAACACGCGGAACGGGTTGGCACCCAGCCCTCGCGTACGGCGCAGGTCACGCAGCATCTCGGAGTCGACGACGCGGAAGTCGAGGCCGAACTTCTCGGCCATTTCGGCTTGCCATTTCAGGCACAGCGACGCGGGGCAGGCGATGAGCACGGTGCGGGCACGGTGACGGAGCAGGAGTTCCTGGATCACCAGTCCTGCCTCGATCGTCTTCCCCAAGCCGACGTCATCGGCGACGAGCAGATTGACCCGAGGCATCCGCAGTGCCCGCACCACCGGGTCGAGCTGGTAGTCCTCAATCTGGATGCCGGACCGGAAGGGCGCCTGAAGCGCACCGGCATCGACCGAGGTCACGGCCCCCCACCGGACTGCGTCGAGGAACGCTGCCAAGCGGTTGGGGTCATCGAACCCGCCTTCTTTGGGTTCAGGCAAGGTCGCGGTCTCGAGAATCTCGGTGCCCGGCTCGACCTGCCAGACGACCTGAAGGTCATCAGCGTTTCCGTCGTCTTCGACGGAAACCAGAGACACGAGATGCTGCACCCCGGCGTCGGCAGCCGCCACCTCATCTGTTGGTACGGCGCCAGTGAGGACGTCGGCGACTACCCAATGTCGATCGCGGACAACGACGAGTTGCCCCTTTTCGGGAATGCGTATGTCCTCTGTGACCGCCACGGCGCCCTCCGGCTTGCTGATACTTACTGTAGGTGCGGGGTGTCACAGTCCGAAGAGCCCAGTGATGCAGGCGGGAAATCTGCAAGCACCGCGGGCCACCGGCTGGAAGAGCACCAGCACAAATCAGTATTGGTGGGAGTGAGCTAGCCCCCTTACACACCACAAGGCGTAGGTCAGCGAATGGATAGCGCGGGCTCGAACTTCCTAGCTCGCTGGGCTGATCAGCAGATTTTGGAAGTGCCACTTAGCCCACTCTGGACGCAGAGGCCGAGATGGCCCTCAAGTTCAACGTGGTCCTGTTCTGTGCGGCCGCTCTAGCGAGGCGCGGTGTCACAATCGCCCGGCGAGCAACCGCCAACCGATCAATCCCGCCAGCGTGAACGCGCTCGCGACGATGATGAATGCGGTGGCGGTGCCGTCGTCGAAGACGTAATGACGAAGGTTCATGCCGGCGAGGATCGTCACCAGCCAGATGCCGAGGCCACGGCCCACTCCGGTCGGGTTCTGCCAGGCCCGGGTGGCCAGCCAGCCGATCGCGAGCGCGATCAGGAATGGCGCTGCGGTCTCGAGCACCCCAGCGATGCTGCTGCCCGAGTTGTGCTCCTCGCGGCCGATCGCAACGAAGGCAATGATCACCGCCACATCGGCGACAACCGAGAGCGTCAGGCGTTTCACGCGGGGGAGAAGCCGCCGAGGCTGCCCTTGAAGAACAGCAGCGGACCACCGTCGCCA
>JAQCBM010000139.1 GCA_027729865.1 Actinomycetota bacterium | reverse complement strand
ATCGCGGGCCAAGGTTTGGAACTCGTCATGACTTTCGGCACCGGCCTGGGCTTCGCCGTCTTCGACGGGGGCCGACTCGCACCGCACATGGAAATGTCGCAAGCCCCGGTGCGCTGGGGCCTGAGTTACGACAACTACATCGGCGAGCACGAACGCAAACGCCTCGGAGATGCGCTGTGGTCACGACGCATCGGTCGTGTGGTGGATGTCCTTCGGCCCGTGTTCTTGTGGGACCGCGTTTATCTAGGCGGCGGTAACGCGCGCCACATCACTCCAACCGTGTTGGCCAAACTCGGCGACGATGTTGTTATCGTCCCGAACTCCGCCGCACTCGCCGGTGGCGCGCGGGCATGGCAATTGCAGACCGGCTAGTCCCCTCAAACCCAGCCAAGCCCCGCAACCCACAAACCGTGGGTGTGGTGATGTATCTCATCGCGGCGTTCTTGTTCGCGGTGAATGGAGTGCTGGCGAAGTCTGCAATTGAGGTCGGACTGTCACCACTTCGCTTGACCGAACTCCGCAACGCCGGATCGATGGTGTTGTTGGTCATAGTGGTCTTGATCGTGCGCCCGCGTGCATTCCGTGTGACTAAGCGCGAGATCCCGTTCCTCATCGCTTACGGCGTGATCGCTTTCACGCTGGTGCAGTTCCTGTACTTCTTCACCATCTCAAGGCTGCCGGTTGGCATCGGAACGCTGCTTGCATTCTTGGCGCCGATCGTGGTGGCGCTGTACGTCAAGTTCTTTCGCAAGCAACCCGTGCGCGATCGAATCTGGCTCGCAATCGCCTTGACCTTGCTGGGTTTGGCTTTGATGTCGCAGGCATGGCTAGGGGCAACACTTGATGCCGTCGGTGTGGCTGCGGGGTTGCTGCTCGCATTCGCCCTGGCGTTGTACTGGATTCTTGGCGAGTCTGGTCAAAGCCATCGTGATGCGCTGTCGCTGACGATGTGGGGATTCATCTTTTCCACCATCACCTGGTCGATCATCGCGCCATGGACGAGCTTCCCGTACGAAGTCCTCGGTCGCACTGCTGCACCCATGGTCGACGGGTGGCCCGGCATTCCGGTGTGGTTGATCATGACCCTCGGCGTTGCCCTCGGAACTGTTACACCATTCCTCCTGGTTCTCGGCTCACTGCGTCGTCTCGGTGCCGCGCGAGCCGGAATCATCGGAACCACCGAGCCGGTGTGGGCAGCAATATTGGCGATGGCTTTCCTCGGCGAGATGCTCACGCCCATTCAAGGTATCGGCGGACTGATCGTCGTCGCCGGCATCATCGTTGCTGAGACGTCTCGACCCCAACAGGTGACCACCGGGGAGTTCCCTGTTCCCGAAGAACAGACCTGACCCTTTCGATATTCGCCCACTGCCCGTTCGATGTGCCTGGACTGCCCTTTCGGCGTTCGGAAACTGCCCTTTCGGCGTTAGGAAGGGGGAGGGGGGATGAGGCTCGACACTCGCACGATCAGGTGCGATGGCACGACGTGAATGCGCGGCTCCCGTTCGACGCCGGCAACATCGGAGTCGTCCCCGGCCATTCGTTCGAATAGAAGTTCGGCGGCCCGGAACCCGATAGCCCGCGGATCCTGGGCGATCACCGTGACCGACGGGTCGAGCATGTCCGCCAATGCGAAGTCGTCGTAACCCACGAGCGCGACGCGATGGTGCACATCGGCTTCGCGCATCGCGCGAAAGACACCCATTGCGATTTGGTTCTGGGCGGCGAAGACCGCGGTTGGCCGATGATCACCGGCCAGAACACGGCGCATGACATCGGTTGCATCGTCGGGGTTACGAACGTCGCGGTGCACCCACTCCGGGCGCACCGCTAGGCCAGCCCCCGACATCGCATCAAGAAATCCCTCATAACGCTCTTGGGCGGTGTCCAGTCGCGAGACGCCGCCGAGGAACGCGATGTCGCGGTGCCCAACATCGAGTAGGTGACGAACACCTTCGGACGTGCCCTCACGGTTGTTGGTCAAGACGCAATCGGCGCTCACTCCCCGAGGTGCACGATCGACGAAGACCACAGGCACACCGACATTGCGTTCACTCCACAGCGCGCTTTGATCCCCTCCCGAGGGCACCACCACCAGACCATCCACGCGCCTGGAGGAGAACGCTCGCACCACGTCGCGCTCACGCACCGGATCCCCGGCGATGCTCGCCGTCAGGACCGCCATGCTGCGACCGCGGGCTGCCTCCTCGACTCCCGCATGGACGGCGGCCGAGAACTCGTTGGCAACGTCTTCGACCATGAGGCCTACGGTGGAGGTGCGCCTGTCCGCCCTTCTGAGGTTGCTGGCGGTGAAGTCCGGGCGATAGTCGAGTTGATCTGCCGCCTGCTGAACCCGTGCGATCAAGTCCGGTGAGACTCCGGATTCGCGGTTGATCACCCGTGAAACCGTTTTCAGGCTCACCCCTGCGACGGCCGCAACGTCCCGCATCGTAGAGCGACGACGGGGCACTGAAGGGACTGTTGACGACGTCACTTCAGACAACGTTGTCACCTCCACTTCCTTTCCCCGCACAGGGGCAATTCGGTCAATTTCCGGTCATGTTCGGGCATTGATCCCCCGTGCCGACGACTCGCACAGCAGACAACGTTGTCAGGATTTAGGGCGGCAGTAAAGACCCCGCCCGCAGCGAATCCGCAGCAAAGCCGTAACGGTTACGTAACGAGTAGCGCGCCAGGACTAGCGTCCCGGCCCCAGGCACCGTAGAAAGGCACTAGTAACACTCGGCCCTCCGGCCGATGACTGCACTATCAACCCCTCGAAGGGAAAACATATGTTCAAGCGCTCACGGCGCGGAAAGGCATTCACCGTCGTTGCGGCGGCCGGTGCCCTTTCCGTTGTTCTGGCCGCCTGCGGTGGGTCTGACGACTCCAGCAGCGGCGACTCGGCGGCTGAAGACACAGCCACCGAAGAGACGACCGAAGAAGCAACTGAAGAAGCCGCTGGCGGCACGGTTGCGGTCTCCTTGATCACCAAGGACTCCACCAACCCGTTCTTCGTTGCAATGCAGCAAGGTGCGCAGGAGGCAGCCGAAGAGAACGGCGTCGACCTGACCATCGGCTCGGGCCAGTCCGAAGGCGACGACCAGGGTCAGATCGACCTGATCGAGAACGCCATTGCTCAGGGCCAGGCCGGCATCCTGATCACCCCGATGTCCGTCAACGTGAACGACGCCATCAGCCGTGCCCGCGACGCTGGTCTGTACGTCATCGCGCTGGACACCCCGACCGATCCGCCGGACGTCGTGGACATCACCTTCGCAACCGACAACTGCCTGGCTGGTCAGGCCATCGGTGAGTGGGCCGCAGGCAAGCTCAACGGTGAGAAGGCTGTCATCGCAGAGCTCGTGATCTTCGACGATCGCGTTGTCTCGGTTGACTACTGCCGCGCCAACGGCTTCCTCATCGGCATGGGCATCGACGTGCCCACGCTCGAGGACATGCTGAGCCCGGCCAAGAGCGGCTCCTACACCACCGGTGCCGGTGGCGAGTACGAGATCGCATGCCTCGAGGCCACTGGCGCCAACGAGGAGGGTGGCCGCAAGGGCATGGAGAACTGCCTTGCAGCTAACCCCGACATCAACGTCGTCTACACCATCAATGAGCCCACCGCGTTCGGTGCTGCCGTTGCCCTCGAGGCAGCCGGCAAGACCGTCGGTGAGGACGTCATCATGGTGTCGGTTGACGGCGGTCTCGCAGGCGTTGAGGCCGTTAAGGCTGGAACCATCCAGGCCACCTCGCAGCAGTACCCGCTGCTGATGGCCAAGCTGGGTGTCGAGGCG
This sequence comes from Actinomycetota bacterium, assembly GCA_027729865.1. GTDB lineage: Bacteria > Actinomycetota > Actinomycetes > S36-B12 > S36-B12 > S36-B12. Next base: position 1,892 of record JAQCBM010000139.1, on the reverse strand, counting down.
ATCAAGACGATCGCCGACGGTGGTGCGCCGCCGGAGAACACCTCGGCTAACGGTGAGTTCTTCGACACCGGCGTGGTGCTGTGCACGGATGATCCGATGGACACCGTGACCTCCGCTCCGCAGGAGTCCGCGCAGTACTGCATCGACAACGCCTGGGGCTAAACCCTGAGCGTGTCAAAAGCACGTTAAGCGCCGGGGGCAGCAGCGTCACGCTGCTGCCCCCGGTTGCACATCGGACGTCCACAAAACCCCGGGCGGAACCACCGAAACCCCCCTACACTCCCTAAAACCGCTTGACCGGCCTGCGTGAATGCCAACGAACGAGCAGTTACGCCAACATCGACAATGGAGGCCCCCTGGTGAGCGCACCAGCCACTTCGGATTACAACCTCGACGAGGAATTCGCCGTCACGCGGACGCCAATCCAGCGCCTGCAGATGACACTGCACCGCTATCCCTGGCTGAGTTCACTGCTCGTGTTGCTGTTCGTCGTCATCGTTTTCGGCCTCATCAACGAGCGCTTCTTGCTGCCTTCCACGGTCTCCTTGATGATCCAGCAGACCGTGATCGTCGGAACGTTGGCAATTGCCCAAACACTCATCATCTTGACCGCCGGCATCGACCTGTCCATAGGCGCGATCATGATCTTCGGTCAGATGCTCATGGCGAACTTCGCCGTCTACACGACGGCTTCAAACGTACTTCCCATCGCAGGACAAAACCCGTGGATAGCGATCTTGCTCGGCATCCTGGCTGCTACTGGCGCAGGTGCCATCAACGGCTTCCTGATAGTCAGATTCAATCTGCCCCCCTTCATCGTCACCTTGGGTACGTGGAGCGTGTTCATGGGCGTGACCTTGATTTTGTTCAAGGCGCGGACAATCCAAGGCCCCGAGATGCCCGAACAGATGAAGTTGATGGGCGAGTCCTTCCCCGTCGGTCCGTTCAACTTCAGCCTCGGCGTCGTAACCATGTTCGTGATGTATTTGATCTTCGCGTGGGTGCTCAAGAACACGGCGTGGGGCACGCACGTGTACGCCGTCGGTGATGATCCGGTCGCCGCTCAACTCACCGGCATCAACACCAAGCGCGTGCTCTTCAGCGTCTACCTGGTGGCCGGCGTGGTGATGGGCATCGCCGCATGGATCACGATCGGTCGAGTCGGCTCGGCCAGCCCGAACGTCGATCCAATGCTGAACCTGCAAACCATCACCGCTGTCGTCATCGGCGGCACGTCCCTCTTCGGCGGTCGCGGCGCGGTGATCGGATCACTGCTGGGAGCACTCATCGTCAATGCGGTGGAGATGGGCCTGTCCCTCGCTGGCGTGGATCAGGCCTACCGCATCACCGCAATCGGCATCCTCGTCATCATCGCCGTAGGAATCGACCAGTGGATCAGGAAGGTAAAGGCATGAGTGAGCCCATCGTCAAGGGACGCGGCCTCGTCAAGCGATTCGGCAGCGTTACCGGTCTGAACCATGCCGACTTCGATCTGTTCCCTGGAGAAGTCCTCGCGGTCATCGGTGATAACGGTGCCGGCAAGTCGACCTTGATCAAGTGTTTCGCCGGTGCCCATACACCCGATGATGGCGAAATGTGGGTGCACGGAAAGCAGGTGGAGTTCCGGAGCACACAAGAAGCTCGCGAGCACGGAGTCGAAACTGTGTTCCAGACCCTGGCCGTTGCTCCGGCTTTGGATATCTCGGCAAACCTGTATCTCGGTCGCGAACTGCGCAAGCCCGGGTTCTTCGGCAAGGTCTTTCGCCAACTCGACAAGAAGCGGATGAAGCGCGAGGCCGGCGAGCATCTCCAGGACCTCGGCATCATGACCGTACAGAACATCTCCCAGGCTGTCGAGACGCTTTCCGGTGGCCAGCGCCAGGCGGTGTCGG
>JAQCBM010000138.1 GCA_027729865.1 Actinomycetota bacterium | reverse complement strand
CTCGACCTGACCACGAACCTCCACCCACACATCGGGTTGCATCGGATCATGTCCGCGGATATCCGCCACGATCTCCAGCGGCTCCAGGCTGCACGGAAGTACCCGACCGACCGCGCCAACGAGAGAACCCAACTCGTCCAAGCCGGCCACCGGATCGGAACTGCTTTCCCACAGGGCAGCCATCAGCAGGTTCCCCACCGCGTGCCCGCCGAGTTCACCATCCCCGGCGAAGCGGTACTGCAGGACATCGGCCCACGCCCGCGAGGCCGCATCCTGCGCGCACAACGCGGCCACCGCCATCCGAAGGTCACCGGGCGGCAATATTCCGAAATCCCGTCGAAGGCGTCCGCTCGAACCACCGTTATCCGCCACACCCACAACGGCAGTGATGCGGTTGGTAACTTCGCGCAGACCCTGCAAGGTCACCGCTAGTCCGTGCCCACCCCCCAGAGCGACAACGGACGGAGTGGAAGCGGATTCGTGATCCACGGCCACCCCTACTCCTTACCCAGGTCCCGGTGCTCGATACCGATTCGCACGTTCGGTGCGTCGAGAGTGCTCGCAAGTTCTTCGCTTAGTGCGACGCTGCGGTGCTTCCCGCCGGTGCACCCGACAGCCACCGTGACAAAGCGCTTACCTTCACGCAGGTAGCCGTCGCGCGTGGTTCTCACCAACGCCGCGAGGTGCTCCAAGAACTCTTGCGCCCCTTCACCGGTCAGCACCGCCTGCGCAACTTGAGGATCTTGACCGGTGCGGTCGCGAAGCCGCTCGTCCCAGTAGGGGTTAGGCAAGAACCTGGCGTCGGCGACCATGTCGGCGTCGACGGGGATGCCGTGTTTGAAACCGAAGGACATCACCGTGATGTTGAGCCGTTCATCGGAATCGGCGAAAGCTGAGTCGATAGCTCGCCTCAGTTCATGAACATTCATAGACGTCGTATCGATGACCAGATCGGCTCGCGAGCGCAGATCTCCGAGTACCAAACGTTCCTTGCGCAGCCCATCGAGAATTCGCGCACCCTCCTGCAAGGGGTGGGGCCGCCGCGAGGACTCAAAGCGCCGCACGAGCGATTCCTCGGAGGCCTCTAAGAACAGAACCCGAAGATTGACTCCCGAGGAACGCAGCCCCTCCATCGCTTCGGCGAGTTGTGGAAAGAACGAACCGCCGCGGGCATCCACGACCACAGCGACTCGCTGGACGTCCGGGTTGTCCTCCGCGACCTCGATTGCGGCGCCCAACAGCATCGGAGGGATGTTGTCGATGACGAACCATCCGGCATCTTCGAGCGCTCGTGCAGCAGTGGATCGCCCTGCTCCCGACATACCCGTGACGAGCAGCACATCGAACGAGGAGCCGGCATCAGCCATGGGCTTCCTCCTTCTGCGGGGAATCACTGTTAGTCGACGCCGACGCTAGCGCCTGGTGGATCGTGGCCGCCAACGTGGGACCGATTCCCGGGACCACCTGCAACTCCTCGGTCGTGGCATTCCTGATGGCTTTCACCGATCCGAAATGACGCAGGAGTGCTTTCGCCTTCACCTCACCCAGGCCGGGTATGTCGTCAAGCGCACTTCGACGTTGGCGCGAAGAGCGCCGTTTCCGGTGGAACGCGATTGCGGTTCGGTGGGCTTCGTCGCGCACCCGCTGAAGCAGGTACAACGCCTCGCTCGTGCGGGGCAGAATGATCGGATCGGCTGAATCCGGCGGCCACACTTCCTCAAGTCGTTTGGCAAGCCCCACCACCGGAATATCCCCGGCACCAACGTCGGTCAAAGCCTGCTGCGCTGCGGCCACTTGCGGAGCACCTCCATCGATCACCAGCAGTCCCGGTGGATAGGCGAATGTTCGACGCTCCTCGGTGGTGGACTTGTGTGCGAACCGCCGCTCCACTACTTCGCGAACCGCCGCTAGGTCGTCAGCGCGAGGTGTCTTGATGATGAAACTGCGGTAATCAGCCTTGCGAGGTAGGCCGTCTTCGAAAACCACGAGCGAAGCCACGGTATCCGTGCCCTGCAGGGTGGAGATGTCGATGCATTCAATGCGAAGCGGAGCTTCGTTGAGGTGCAGATAGTCCTGCAGTTCCGCGAGAGCCTCACTGCGTGCAGTGAGATCGCTCGAGCGTTTCAACCGATGTCTATTCAGCGCTTCGCGAGCATTGTTGACGGCTGTTTCCATGAGAGCGCGTTTGTCACCGCGCTGGGGGATCCGGATGTCAACGGGTCCGCCACGGCGCTCCTCGAGCCATCCACCAACAGCTGCTCCATCGTCGGGCTCAGCCGAGACGAGCACCTCGCGCGGTGGGCGTGCACTGTCGATCTCCACACCTTCGCGTCCGGAATACAGCCGTTGCAGCACTCTCTCCACGTATCCGCCGAGCGATATGTCCTCGGCTTTCTCAACTATGAAACTGCGTTCGCCTACGAGGCGACCGGAACGAACGTGGAACACCTGAACGCCGATTTCCAATGCATCGTCGTGCAGTGCAACGACATCGGCATCGGTACCGTCGTCGAGAACCACCGCGTTGCGCTCCATTGCTCTACGTAGCGCGCCAAGTCGGTCACGAAGCCGGGCTGCCTCCTCGTACTCCTGCCGCGCAGCGGCGTCGTCCATCGCCGATTCAAGTTGCTTGATAAAGGGCCGGGTATTTCCCGCCAGGAACTTGCACATGTCATCCACGCGCTCGCGGTAGCCGTCCTCGTCGATGCGGCCCACGCACGGTGCGCTGCACTTGTCGATGTATCCAAGCAGGCACGGGCGACCGAGTTGCGCGGCTCTCTTGAACACCCCGTCGCGGCACGTTCGGACGCCGAATACCTTCGACAGTTCGTCGAGTGTTTCGCGGATAGCCCAGGCATGGGCATAGGGACCGAAGTATCGGGTGCCTTTGCGCCGGGGTTCACGGACAACTGCAGCCCGAGGAAACTGCTCCCCCACCGTGATCGCCAGATACGGATAGGACTTGTCGTCCCGGTATTTCACATTGAAGCGAGGGTCGTACTCCTTGATCCAAGTGAACTCCAAAGCCAATGCTTCGACTTCGTTTGCAACGACCACCCAGTCCACCGATGAGGCAGCCGTGACCATGGATTGAGTTCGGGGGTGAAGCGTGGCGAAATCGGCGAAGTAGGAATTCACCCGCGATCGAAGCGATCGCGCTTTACCGACATAGATGACGCGACCTAGGTGATCACGGAACCTGTACACACCGGGGCCGGTCGGGATAGTCCCCGACTCGGGCCGGTAGGAACTCGGATCGGTCATCGTGGGCAACCTAGCCCAGGTTCGCTACCCGATAAACAACGCTGTAGCCCAGAAAGACAGTGTCAGGCGAGATAGACAGTGTCAGCCGAGATAGACAGCGTCGTCCTGGACTCGCACGGTGACTGCCGGCAGCCCGGAGTTGGCTGGTCCGGCAAGGACGGCACCATCTTCGGCCGAGAAGAGTGAGCCGTGGCAGGGGCAGAAAATCTCGTTGGCTTCCACCGAGGACATCAGGCAGCCTTGGTGCGGACACACTGCACTGAAGGCCTTGATGTCGCCTTCGGAGGGCTGAACCACCACAACCGGGGGCTCCTCGATGACCACGCCGCCTTCCACCGGAACTTCGCTGACCGCTACCAACTGCTCGCCTTGATCGGCGGCAACTTCCTCATCGCCGATCTCCTCGGCGATCTCAGCCTCCTCGGCGGTTTTGTCCGCGACAGTCGGAGCCGCACTCTCGCCACCGCCACAGGCGACCAGTACGCCGCCTACGGCGACCACGCCGCCAGCGGCAAGCACCTTTCGGCGCGGGAGCGTCACTACTCGTGTCATGTCTGTGTTGGCCATGAAAGGCAGGTTACGTCAGGCGCGCTTACGACGCGATTTGGCTGGCGCGGCTCCGGACGGGGCATCTGGCACTGAGAGAAGCGGCTGCAGGAAAGCACCGGTGTGACTCCCGGGAACTGCAGCCACCTCCTCAGGTGTTCCCGTAGCGACCACGGTGCCACCGCCTGAGCCCCCCTCGGGGCCGAGGTCGATGACGTAATCGGCGGATTTCACAACGTCGAGATTGTGCTCAATGACGATCACGGTGTTGCCCTTATCGACGAGCGACTGCAGCACGTCCAGCAACTTTCGAATGTCCTCGAAGTGCAAACCTGTGGTTGGCTCGTCCAGCACGTACACCGTGCGACCGGTCGAACGCTTTTGCAGTTCACTCGCAAGCTTCACGCGCTGCGCCTCACCACCGGAGAGCGTGGGGGCGGACTGCCCCATGCGCACGTATCCCAGACCTACATCGACCAAGGTCGACAGGTGTCGGGCGATAGCTGGTACGGCGGCGAAGAAGTCGAGCGCTTCTTCGATCGGCATGTCGAGAACCTCAGCGATGGTCTTGCCCTTGTAGTGCACTTCAAGGGTCTCGCGGTTGTAGCGGTCACCGTGACACACCTCGCACGGCACGTAGACATCGGGCAGGAAGTTCATCTCGATCTTGATCGTGCCGTCGCCGCTGCACGCCTCGCACCGACCGCCCTTGACGTTGAAGGAGAAGCGGCCCGGTTGATATCCACGGACCTTCGCTTCCGGGGTTGCGGCGAAGAGTTTGCGGATGTGATCGAACACACCCGTGTACGTAGCGGGATTGCTTCGCGGGGTTCTGCCGATCGGACTTTGATCGACGTGCACCACCTTGTCGATCTCGTCGATACCCTTCACGCTCGTGTGTTTCCCCGGAACCATCCGCGCACCGTTCAAGTCACGCGCCAAGACTGCGTAGAGGATGTCGTTGACGAGCGTGGACTTCCCTGAGCCACTGACGCCCGTCACACACACGAAGTTGCCCAGTGGGAACTTGACCGTGACGTTCTTGAGGTTGTGTTCGCGTGCTCCGGTGACCGTCACCCATCCGCGATCGCTCGGTCGCCGGATGGCTGGCACCTCGATGGATCGACGTCCGGATAGGTACTGACCGGTCAGCGACTCCTTCGAATTCAACAGTTCGACAACCGGACCGTTGACCACAATTTGGCCACCGTGCTCCCCGGCGCCCGGTCCGATGTCTACCACCCAATCGGCAACGCGGATGGTGTCTTCGTCGTGTTCCACCACGATGAGGGTGTTGCCCAAATCCCGCAGCCGCACAAGGGTCTCGATGAGTCGGTGGTTGTCGCGCTGATGCAAACCGATGCTGGGTTCGTCCAGGACGTAGAGAACACCGACCAAACCCGAACCGATCTGGGTGGCCAATCGGATGCGCTGGGCCTCGCCACCGGCAAGTGTCCCCGCGGCTCGGTCCATCGATAGGTAATGCAGTCCGACATCCACCAAGAACTGCAAGCGCTCGTTCACTTCCTTGAGCACTCGCGATGCAATAGCGGCGTCGCGATCGGATAACCGCAACTCGCGAAGCACCTCTGCAGCCTCACCGATGGGTAATCCCGCAATCTCCGCGATGGATCTGCCGGCAATCGTCACCGCCAGCGACAGCGGCTTGAGACGAGTACCCGAACACGCCAGACAAGGCACCTCGCGCATGTAACCCTCAAAGCGCTCGCGTGATGCATCGGTTTCAGCTTCCGCATGACGCCGCTTCACATACGGGACTACGCCCTCGTACTCGGTGTAGTACGAGCGCCGGCGTCCGTAACGATTGCGGTACTGAACGTGGATCTGATCGGGGTAGCCGTTCAAGATCACCTTGCGTGCCTTCGCCGG
>JAQCBM010000137.1 GCA_027729865.1 Actinomycetota bacterium | reverse complement strand
AAGATTGTGTGACGGATCTCCTTGATCGTCTCGTCGAGTTCATCGACAGCGCGGCCGATGCGCGTCGTTGCGTCCTCCGGCACACCGGGAAGGCGCGTTGCACCCTGGAGAGACATACCCGTGGCGAACAGGCGCTGAATAACCAGATCGTGCAGATCCCGGGCAATGCGATCGCGGTCTTGATACACAGCCAATCGCTGCTGTCCGCGTTGAGCTTCGGCGAGCACGAGTGTGACCGCGGCCTGGGAAGCAAAGGGTTCGGCCAGTTCCAGCAACTCGCGTGAGCTAGGCATGTGAATGCTGACAGGAGTGTCGACGTATCGGATAGCGGTGAGAACGCCCAGCGTGCGGTCAGGGGTTTGGAGCGGGACGGCAATCGCCGAACCGACCATCTCCAGGTCTCCGATTGTGCACTGCTCAGATGTCTTCGGCACACCTTCGACAAAAGACTGATAGGTGATCGAATCGTGCGGGACGAGCGCGCCGAGGACACTTTCCTCACCTTCGGCGAACTCCACTCGTAGATCGCCACCTTCGGGTAACGCGATCGCAGCAACATCGGCGGCCATCAGGTCACGCGCCAATCGAGCCATCAAAGAAAGCGCGTCTTCAGCGTCTCCGCCGTCGAGGACGGTCGTGGCGATGTCGTTGAGCGCCGCCTGCCACGCCTCGCGTCGCCGTGAGCGTTCGTACAACCGAGCGTTCTCGATTGCCACAGCTGCAGCCGCTGCAAGAGCCATGACGGTTCGCTCGTCGTCACTGGTGAAGGACCCACCACCGCGCTTCTCGGTCAAGTAGAGGTTGCCGAACACTTCACCGCGCACCCGAACAGGAACTCCGAGGAAGCTGTTCATCTGTGGGTGGTTATCGGGGAACCCGACCGACTTCGGGTGGTCCGACAGCCGCTCGAGTCGAATGGGAACCGGATGGTCGGTGAGCAACCCGAGGATCCCTTGACCCTCCGGGAGGGATCCGATTCGTTCCGATTGTTCCCGGCTCAACCCGACGTGGATGAAATCCACGAGACGCCCGTCAGAGTCAACGACTCCCAACGCTCCGAACTGCGCATCAACGAGATCGATCGCCGCTTGCACGATGCGGCGCAACGTGGCCGATAGTTCCAGACCCGCCGCGACAGCCACGACCGCCGAGAACAGTCCCCGATCAATGTCCTCGCGCACAGCTCCATCCTGCCCTGCATTCATCCCAGACCGTGATCCTGCTCACCAACGTGTATCTGTCACAGTTCAGCCCGTGTCTCAGACCAATGCCGGATCGACGTCCGGCTCACCCGACGTTCGTGGCGTTTCGCGTGCCTCAACCGCGGCGATCGTGCCTCCGCTGGTCAGCGTCTGGATCATCTGGGGCTCGACTTATCTCGGACTAGCAGTCCTTGTTCAAACGCTTCCGGCGCTGCTCGCGAATGGGATTCGCTTCCTTATTGCCACGGCACTTCTCGGACTGGGGCTCGTGATCTTCAAGGGTCCACGCGTCCTAGTGGTGACCCGTGCTCAGTTCCGGGGCGCCGCGATCATGGGTGTGACTTTGCTCGGCATCGGCATCGGCACCGTCTCGATGGCCGAGAGATTCGTGCCCTCCGGAATCGCAGCGCTCTTGGTTTCGGTTATGCCGCTGTGGATCATTCTTTTCCGTGTCCGCGCAGGTGATCGACCATCGCGCCTCACTATCGCCGGCGTTGCTGTGGGGATGGGTGGACTCGTCGCGATGCTGCTGCCGGGCGGCACCACGGCTGTTGCGGGTGACGACACCGACGTGGTCCGTTGGTCGCTGGCCATCATGGTCAGCAGTTTCATCTGGGCGTATTTCTCATGGCGATCCACACGTTTCGATCTACCCGCGAACCCATTGACGACGACGTTCTACGAGATGCTCGTCGCCGGTGTGTTCTTGTCAGTAGTCGGGCTGCTCTTCGGCCAACGGATGAATCTGCAACAAGCCTCGACCGCGTCCTGGGTGGCGCTCGGTTACCTGGTCGTCGCATCACTCATCGCGTACACCGCGTACGTGTGGTTGATCGGTAACGCTCCAATGTCGCTAGTAGCGACCTACGCGTACGTCAATCCAGTGGTGGCCGTTTTCCTCGGCTGGCTCGTGGTCGGTGAAGCCATAACACGAGACGTGATCATCGGACTAACGATCGTGGTGGGCGGCGTGATCCTCGTTGTGTCCGGCGAAAGGCGTCCCACACTTATCGAGGAACCGAGCTAAGCCTCTTCCCCACTTCGATCACCCGATCGTTCGCTTCCTCCTCGGCCACGCTGATGCGCACGCCCTCACCTGGGAAGGCGCGAACCGTGATGCCCGCTTCCTCGCAAGCCGCCGCGAATTCCTCGGTGCGATCCCCCAAGCGCATCCACACGAAATTCGCGTGACTGGGGTGGATGTTCCACCCTTGATCGGCCAGCGCGTGCCACACACGATCACGTTCGTTCGCTAGGTGACCAACGCGGGCGAATAACTCGTCTTCACATTGAAGTGCGGCAACGGCAGCTGCCTCGGCGATCGAGGAAACTCCGAACGGGATCATCGTCTTGCGGATGCCTTCCGCAAGGTGCGGCGAGGTGATCGCGAATCCCACGCGAAGTCCAGCTAATCCGTACGCCTTCGAGAAAGTTCGGATCACCACAACGTTCTCGCGACCCTGTAGGAACTCCAAGCCGTCAGGAACGTCTTCGTTGTTGATGAATTCGCGATAAGCCTCATCAAGCACCACGATCACATCCGAGGGAACTGCGTCGAGGAACGCAATGAGTTCGTCTCGGCGCACAGCCTCACCCGTGGGGTTATTGGGGTTGCACACGAACACGACCCGCGTGGTGTCGTCGATCGCTTCGAGCATGGCTGGAAGATCGTGACGTTCATCCGGCAACAGCGGGACTTGAATGCTGCGCGCACCGGTCATCTGCACCCAGATCGGATAGGCCTCGAAACTGCGCCACGGATACACCACCGAGTCGCCGGGGCCAGTGGCTGCCCAGAGCAACTGCCCGACCACCGCCACACTGCCGGTTCCCAAAGCGATCTGCTCAGGCTGGACATCGAACCGCTGCGCAAGAGCAGCGGTGAGGCGCCGATTGAAGGGATCCGGATACCGGTGCACGTCACGCGCAGCAGCTTCGATTGCTTCGCGCACCATCGCCGGCGGCTCGAAGGGTGTTTCGTTGCTGGAGATCTTGTACGTGCGAATATCCGTCCTGGGAGCAGGCATCTGCCCGGCCTTATAGGAGGGCAAAGATTCGATCTCCGGACGGAGGCGGGGTGCGCTCACGGTGCAAAGGCTAGGCGAGTCATAGGAAACCTGGCACGCTGCCATCTGTGAACATCGAGTCGCTGCCGCTACGCAGACGACTGCTCGTGGGCTTTATTGCCGCCGTCGGGCTCATTTCGATCCTCACGTTGGTGGTCGGGCTGCAGTACCTGCTCAGCTTCAACGGCGGCCTTCAACTTCAAGAGCGACTCACACCGGCTACCGAATTGGCCGACAGTCTTATCACTGCACAGGCGGCGGCTTCGGGGGACTTGAGTGACTACGTCCTCACCGGTCGCGAACGTGCACTCGATGCTCACCTCGCCTCGATGGAAACAACCGATTCACTTATACGGGCTCTTGAAGCCACACTTGAAGGAGATACCGAACTCATCAGTCGGTTGACGGGTGTGCGCGCCGCCCAGCAGGTGTGGGTTGATAACGACGTCGAACCGACATTGCGTTTCATGGAAAGGGGCGACACAGCCGCCGCAGCTCGCGCTACCAATCGTCCGCGTGCCTGGGAATCGTTCGACGAGATGATCGCGACCACAACGGAATTCCGAGACGCGATCGAGAGCCTGCGGAATGAAGCACGCGACAGCACGATCGCCTTCTCTCGACAGCTGGGGCTGTGGCTTGTATTCCTCGCAGTTGTGCTGCTGGGAGTTATGGGTGCGGGATTCTTCGCCGTAAACAGTTGGGTTGTTCAGCCGCTACTCGTCATCCGGCGCGATATTGCTCGAGCCACGGAGGACAACCACACCCATCCGATTTCACCTGTCGGCCCACCGGAGCTTCAGGTGGTTGCTTCCGATGCAGAGAACTTGCGGCGATCGTTGGTCGCCGAAATTGACGAGGTGCGTGCCGCGCGCATCGGCCTTGCGCAAGGGGCACCACTCGCAGTCGAGCTCGAAGCGGCCTTCACGCAACCTCCACTACCGCGCTTGCCGCACCTCTCGGTAGCTGGAACGTCTTCCTCGGCTGAGGGTGTGGTGAGTGGTGACTGGTGGGACATGTTCGTCGTGGAAGGTGACCGGCTAGCCGTGGTCGTTGGCGATACCTCCGGCCATGGAACCACCGCAACACTCACAGCCCTTCGCACTCGTGATCTGATTCGTGCCGGTCTCAACGCAGGATCATCTCCCCAGCGCAGTATTGAACTGGCTGCATCGAGCTTCGATAACGCGAGCAACTTCGTCACGGTGTTCGTCGCGCTCATCGACCCCGCAGACCGATCGATGACCTACGTCAATGCCGGTCACCAGCCCGCGGTGATCGTGAACGCGGACAAGCAGGTTCGCTCCTGCACACGCACCGGACCACTCCTCAGTTCACTCGGCGGCGCGTGGACGGAGGAGGTTGTGCCGTTTGAGATGGGTGACCTCCTGCTTGCCTTCACCGACGGTCTAATCGAAGGACACGGCCCCGATGGCATGGACTTGGAGACCGAGGATCTTGCGCGCTTGATCAAGGCGATGGACGCACCCATCCGCAGGGACGCCGCCGAGGTGCTCGCACGGGTCATCGCCCAAGTTCGTGATCGGGCCGGGAACTGGTACCGGGACGACATGACCGCCGTGACCATCACTCACTCGGGCATGGCACTATGACCGAATGCGCTATTCACCTCCCCATGCCTATCGGGCATTCATTGCATTCGTGACCCTCGCCCTCGTGGCGGGGCTCTCGCTGTCTCTTGCATCGCCCGCCGAAGCACGCAAGCGGAACCCGGTGGCTTTCGACAACCTGAAGGGTCAGATCGTCCAGCCCGAGATGTTCGGTCTGCACGTGAAGAACGAGCAATTCGGCGTCTGGCCGAATATCGGTTTCGGAGCCCTTCGCCTGTGGGACAACGACGTTGCCTGGTCGCAGATCGAAACCTCACCGGGTGTCTACGACTGGACCAACCTTGATAACGCAGTGAACTTCGCGCGAGCCAACGGCGTCAACGACATCATGTTCGTCATCGCGGGAACACCCCAGTTCTATAGCGCGAGCACCTGCCGTGCACCCGCCTGCTTACCCACCGACGGGTCAGCCGGCGCGCCCGTTGACGTAGCGGCCTACGAACGATTCGTCACCGCTGCCGTTACTCGCTACAAAGGCTTGATTACGTCCTACCAACCCTGGAACGAAGCGAACCTGCTGACCTTCTTTGAGGGCACCCCGCAGCAGCTTGCCGATCTCACCAAGCGCACGTACGACATCGTGAAGGCAATTGATCCGGCCGCGAAGGTTGTCGCCACCAGCGTGGGCACCCGACTCGGCGCACAGAACAACAAGTTCTACAAGTGGTACCGGCCATTCCTGCGGTCACTCAAAGCAAAGGGTTGGCCCATTGATGCTTACGCGGTTCACACCTACCCCGCAAGCCTGGGCACTCCGGTCGATCGCGGTGTTCTTGCGGAGAAATTCAACCGCCTGCTTAAGCAAGAGAAGG
>JAQCBM010000136.1 GCA_027729865.1 Actinomycetota bacterium | reverse complement strand
TGACCCAGGGCCTGGACAGCGTCGGTGTGGAAGGGGACGCGAGCGTCTTTGCACATGCGAGCGATGTCGTGGACCGGCTGCACCGTCCCGACTTCGTTGTTCGCCCACATCACGGTCACCAGCGCGGTCTTGTTGGCATGAGCGGACAAAAACTCGGCCAAGGATGCGACATCCACGCGTCCGGCCGCATCGACTGCTGCCCACATGACGTCGGCACCCTCATGTTTCCCGAGCCACTCGACGGGATCCAAAACGGCGTGGTGCTCGATTGCCGAAGCAACAACCGCCGGCGCAGCAACACCTAGCCGAGCTTTGCGCGCCCAGAACAAGCCCTTCACGGCAAGGTTGTCCGCCTCGGTGCCGCCCGAGGTGAAGATCACCGCAGAGGGTCGAGTCTTCAGATCGTCGGCGATCGATTCGCGTGCCTCTTCGACGATTTGGCGGGCACGGCGACCCGCCGCGTGCAAGGAGGACGGATTCCCCGTCATCGCCGATGCCTCGAGCCACGCCTCGCGGGCCTGCGCCAGCATCGGGGTGGTCGCCGCGTGATCGAGGAACACGCGCTGCGACCCTGCGCCGCTTCCCACCGCGGTGGTTGAACTCGTTACCACCCTGCGATGGTAGTCAGCGGCCTCAGTTGGCGCGCTTTTCGATCTCGTCGGTGAGCTGCGGAACCACCTCGAACAGGTCTCCGACCACGCCGAAGTCGGCCAGCTCGAAAATCGGGGCTTCTGCGTCCTTGTTGACCACGACCACCACCTTGGAGGTCTGCATACCGGCCCGGTGCTGGATCGCGCCGGAGATTCCGTTGGCGATGTACAGCTGCGGCGAAACGGTCTTGCCGGTCTGCCCCACCTGGTACTGATGCGGGTACCAGCCAGCGTCCGTGGCCGCGCGGGATGCGCCTACGGCCGCACCGAGGGAATCGGCGAGTTTCTCGATGACCGAGAAGCCTTCGGGTCCGCCCACACCGCGACCGCCCGATACAACCACGGCTGCCTCGGTCAGTTCCGGACGCCCACCCTTGCTCGCCACTGTGCGATCGGTGACGGTGGCTTTCTTGGCGACATCGCTCACCTCGACGGACACTGGCTGCGCGGTGCACGTGGTGGGTGCGGCTTCGGGCGCAACTGAATTGGATCGCACGGTGTAGATGGGTGTTCCCGAGGTCACCTTTGAATGAACCACCGTGCTGCCACCGAACACACTCTGCGTGGCCACACCCGATGCATCGATGTCGACGGCATCGGTGATGACTCCGCTGCCGGTTCGAACGGCCAGGCGACCGGCCACCTCTTTGCCGTCGGCCGACGACGGCACCAAGACCGCGGCCGGCGAGACGTCCGCGACCAATGCAGCGAGCACATCGACCATCGGCACAACGGGGTGGTCCGTAACTCCGGAACCATCAGCGACGTAGACCGTGCTGGCTCCGTATTGCCCCAAGAGTTCAAGGGCATCACCGCTGCCCGCGCCGAACCACACCGCAACTGGTTCGCCCAGGCGCCTGGCCAACGTCAGCAATTCCAATGTCACTTTCTTGACCGCGCCATTCGCAGCGTCGTGTTCGGCAAGAACCAAAACCGGTGCCATATCTCGATCCTTCCTAAATGAACTTCTGCTCGGTGAGGTACGAAGCGATGCGCGCGCCGCCTTCACCTTCGTCGGCGACGATCGTGCCTGCAGGCTTGGGCGGCCGGGCGGCGAAGTCTTCAACTGCGCTCCACGCAGCCGCCTGTCCCACAGCAGCAACATCAAGACCCAGCTCGCTCACGCCCAGTGTCTCGACCGGCTTCTTCTTCGCTGCCATGATCCCCTTGAACGAGGGATAACGAGGTTCGTTGATCTTCTCGACCACGCTCACCACAGCAGGCATAGAAGCGGTAATGGTGTCGAAGCCGTAGTCGGTGACTCGTTCGATGGTCACGTCTGATCCCGACACGCTCACGCGCTGGGCGAACGTCAATTGAGCGATCCCCAAACGCTCGGCGACCATTGCCGGAATGACGCTCATGCGAGCGTCGGTGGATTCTGAGCCGAAGATGATCAGGTCGAATCCCTTGCCCTCGAGGGCGGCGGCCAAAACCGCCGACGTTGCGATGGCATCGGAGCCGTGCAGGGCGTCGTCTTGCACATGGATGCCGGCATCGGCTCCCATGGACAGCGCCTTGCGGACGGTTTCGGCGGCTCGCGCCGGTCCCATCGACACAACCGTTACCTCACCACCGTGAGCCTCGGCGATCTGGAGTGCTTCTTCTACCGCGTACTCGTCGAGCTCATTGAGCACGCCATCGGGAGCTTCGCGGTCCAACGTGGAATCTTCCGGACGCAACGTCTTCTCGGCCCAGGTGTCGGGCACCTGCTTCACGCACACTGCGATTTTCATGGTCCTCCTCACGCTCGGCCCTATGTTACTCGCCAGTAACTTAGTTGGCATCCGCCTCCGTGGCGAGCGTGGTCAAGGCTAATGTCGGTTCGTGCCGTCTGCCTGGGGAACCTGGTCCCACCCGCGCCTAGCCGGGTTGCTCCGGTGGGCCAGATGACCGAGGTCGTGCTGACCGGCGAGCGCACTTGGCCGGGGATCCCCAGCGAGAACTACTGGTTCGTGCGGCATCTGGCCTGCTATCGATGGGCAGCGACGGTGATCGGTGAACAGAGCACTCGAGCGGAGTTGCCAGGAGGCATTCTCGACGCGGGCTCGGGTGAGGGCTACGGATCGGCTGAACTCATGGCCTCATGCCACCGAAGTGTTATTGCCGTCGAACTCGATGCACCCACGGCCGCTCATGCCCGTTCTCGATATCCCGACATGGCGCATGTTCGGGCGAATCTCGTCGCGCTGCCGTTTGCCAATCTTTCCTTCGCGGCGGCAGTCTCACTGCAGGTGGTCGAACACATCTGGGATCCGCTCGCCTACCTTCGTGAGCTAGCGCGCTGTACCCGGGGACCGATAATCATCAGCACACCCAACCGGCCTGTGCACTCCCCCGGCCTAGCCCGCGGCGAGCGACCAGCTAACCCCTTTCACGTGCGCGAGTTCGACGCTCCAGAGCTAGCCGACTTGTTGAACGACGCGGCACCCAACCGCACACCCACCATCTACGGCCTAGTTCACGGTGAACGCCTTCGTGCATGGGAGCACAGCAAGGGTTCGCTTCCATCGGCGCTTCTCGCGTCCACTGTTGCGACAGACGCGTCGGAATTCGCGCAGTCGGTGGGCATGGACGACTTCACTGTCGAGCCTTTCGACAATTGCGAACCCACGGCGGAAATCCACGATTTGGTCGCACTCTGGTGACACTCGGCCGCCTTGCGATCGTTTTGCACTCACACTCTCCCTGGCTTCTCGGCTACGGCTCGTGGCCCGTTGGCGAGGAATGGCTACGTCAAGCGTGGGCGCAGTCGTACCTGCCTCTCGTCGCCATGCTTCGATCGCGAGCCGAGCGGGGTCACACGGCGATGCTCACTCTGGGCATCACCCCGGTCCTAGCAGCGCAATGGGATGAACCTTCGTCTATCGCTGAACAAGCCCGATGGATCGAGGACTGGCGCATGCGGGCCGTCGGCAAAGCAATAGACGCGTCGACAACATCCAACGACGACGCACGCACCGATGCCGCGAGGCAATTCCAGCTCGCTGACACCGCAGCACGGGAATTTGCGCAGCATTGGCAGGCCGGAGGTTCCGCAGCGTTGCGCCCACTCGCCGATGTGGGAGCCATCGAACTGCTCGGCGGCCCGATGACGCATACCTTCACACCTCATCTCCTCGAGCCCATCGCCGACCTTGCTTTCGCGAGCGGGCTCACCGACAGCACGGTTCGGCTCGGTAGGCGACCCCGCGGTGTATGGACGCCTGAATGCGCGTACCGGCCTGGTGTGGAAGAACTCCTCGCTCGGCACGACGTGACCCATACGGTGTTCGACGGCCCCACGCTCCAGAGCGCAGGTGCGGCACTACATCGACCGCACCGCGTAGCCGATAGCGATCTGGTGGCGTTCGGACGCGATCTAGCACTCACCTATCGGGTGTGGTCGCCACGAAAGGGATATCCAGGATCGCCCTGGTACCAGGACTTCCACACCTTCGATCACGAGTGGGGTGTTCGGTCCTCGCGCGTCACCCATCGATCCTCTCCCGAGAAGAAGCCGTACGACCCCGAGCGCGCCCGCGAACAGATCACCAAAGATGCGGCGGACTTCCTGGCTACCGCTCGCCAACTCATGCGGGACAGCAGTGAAAGCAATCCACTCGTGACGGCGGCCTACGACACCGAGTTGTTCGGGCATTGGTGGCACGAAGGGCCCCTCTTCCTCAACGCCATCCTCGATGGCGCGGCCGATGCCGGAATCGAACTCACCACTTTGGAACGGGAACGCGAGCGCGCCTTCGATCAACCGCCTGTCGAGTTGCACGCAGGCAGTTGGGGTAGTGGCAAAGACTTTCGCGTGTGGGAAGACGGCGAAGCAGGTGAACTACGCGACCTCGGCAAAGGCACCCAGTACGCGGTGGTGGAATACCTGCGCTCGCGCACGCCGCACGAATTGATCAATCGCGATATCACCGGCGATGCAATCGTCACGGAACTCCTCTTGGGACTTGCCAGCGACTGGGCTTTCATGATCACGAAGGATTCCGCTGCTGATTACGCACGGAACCGTGCTCACGAACACTTCAGGAATGTGGCCGACCTCTTGCGGTCCGACCATCACGACGCGAGTCCTGGCGTACTCACCAGAGACGTCCGTCTCCCTTTCGTTGATTCACGCCTCGCACGCGCGCACTAGTCGCCTTGCTGCTGAGCGGTTATCCGCCGCAGAGTCGCTTCGCGTGCCTTGCGCGCCATATCCGCAACGTCGACTCGCACCTGCTCAGCGTCGGCCTCACGCTGACGGCGATCCACAAGCACTTTGGCGGGGACCCCACCTGCGATGGAGTACTCCGGGATGGCTCCGCGAACCACCGAATTCGCAGCAATAACACTCCCACGGCCAATGTGGGCTCCGCGAAGGATCGTCGACTTGACCCCCAACCACACATCGGGCTCGACGGTGACCGGACTCTTGATCAACCCTTGCGAGCGGATCGGCAGTGAGGTGAGTTCGGTTCGATGATCGAAGTCGCCCACGTACACCGAATCGGCGATGATGCATTCACTGCCGATGCTCACATCGAGATGACAATTCACCGTGTTGTTCTGACCGAAGACGCACTTGTCACCGATGCGAAGGGTTCCTTCGTGTGCCCGCAAGACTGTTCCGTCTCCGATGTGCACCCATTGCCCCACGATGATGCGACCGAGATTCCGCCGCCGTTCGAACGTGACACGCCTGCCGAGGAACAGCGGTCCGGTCACCACTACGTCACGATGCGTGAGGCGGAGGCGGAGAAACCGCCAATAACGCACCAGGTACCAGCCACTCCACGCTCGATTCCTCACAATCCAACGAAAGGTGGCTAGTCCCCACCAACGCCAGACTCGGTCAGCTCCGCTACCGGACATCGAACAAGAGGTTTCGCTCCGGCGAAGTAATGTCATACGACCAAGCACCCGACGACTTAGCTTTCGAATCGCAGGAGTACTCCTGGACGGTTCGCGCAGCGATCACCGCCCAACTGTGGTGACGTCGTACGTGATCGAGTGCGCTCTCGGCTCGTCGCTGAGCCTCTACTTGATGTTGTAGAGCGTCGCGCACGGCTCGGGCGAGGTC
>JAQCBM010000135.1 GCA_027729865.1 Actinomycetota bacterium | reverse complement strand
GGATTCGGTCAGAGCATCGACGAATTCACTTGGGTAAGTGTCAGGTTCGAGACCCCGCCAGTACGCACCGTCGAAAGACGAGCACACCTGGCGGACGCCGTCACGCAGGCCGTCATACTCTGAAGAGGCAGCGAGCTTCACAGGTAATTTGTATCATTGATAAGAAATCAACGCTGAGGAAGTGGCCATGTCCAACACCAGCTATGCCCCCACGCCCGAGTGGGTGGCTCGACGCGACCGCCTCGCATATCCCACCGGCAATCTGATAGCCGGGAGGTGGGAGAACGGCCCAGATACCTTGGTCGTGACCAGCCCCATTGATGGTCAGCCGGTTACCGAGGTCGCCGCCGGTGATGCCGCGACCATCGATCGAGCCGTGGCCGCTGCCCGGATCGCCTTCGAAGACGGGCGCTGGTCCGGTCTGCCGCCGAGTTCCCGCAAGGAAATACTGATTCGCTGGGCGGACTTGTGTCATGAACGTCGAGAGGACCTAGCGCTGCTACACGCTCTCGAGATGGGCAAGCCAGCCCGCGAGGCGCGTGACGTGGATATGCGCGCTGTAGTTCGCACGATCCGGTGGTTCGGTGAGGCGATCGACAAGATCCTTGACGAAATCCCCAACGTTCCCTCAGATGTGGTGGCACTCATCCAACGCGAGCCAGCTGGGGTCGTGGGTGCTGTGGTGCCATGGAATTTCCCGCTGACGATGGCTGCGTGGAAAGTGGCCCCAGCTTTGGCTGCCGGGTGCACAGTCGTTTTGAAGCCAGCCGAGCAGTCGCCCCTGTCAGCATTGCTATTAGCCGAGTTGGGGCAGCAAGCAGGATTGCCTGATGGAGTGCTGAACGTCGTCAATGGACTGGGTCATGTTGCCGGGCGTGCACTTGGCGAACATCCCGATGTGGATGTCGTCACATTCACCGGATCTACCGCCGTAGGCCGCAAGTTCCTGGAGTACTCGGCGAATTCAAACATCAAGCGGGTGTGGCTTGAGTTGGGCGGTAAGGGAGCAAACGTTGTTTTCCCAGATGCGGACCTAGATAAGGCCGCAAGTACGGCAGCCTGGTCGATCTTCTACAACGCGGGACAGATGTGCACTGCTGGTTCGAGGCTGCTCGTTCACGAAAGCATCCATGACGTGATCGTAGAGAAAGTCATGGCCATAGCGGCAGGAATGCAGCCAGCCAACCCGCTAGCGGAAGACGCGCCCCTCGGGGCCGTCGTGAGTGCGCAGCACATGGGGAATGTGCATCGGATGCTTGAGGCGGGAGTCAAGGAGAGCGGAGAACTGATCAGTGGCGGTGAACCCGTGCTCACTGAAACAGGTGGCAGTTACTACCCGCCCACAATTGTCGACGGCGTCCGACCAGATTCACTGCTGGCGCAAGAGGAACTCTTCGGACCTGTCCTGGCCGTCACTACGTTCTCCGATGAAGATGAGGCCCTCACGCTGGCCAACGGCACCCCATATGGGCTGGCGTCAGCGGTCTGGACGAACGATC
Source organism: Actinomycetota bacterium (assembly GCA_027729865.1). Taxonomy (GTDB): domain Bacteria; phylum Actinomycetota; class Actinomycetes; order S36-B12; family S36-B12; genus S36-B12. The sequence continues at coordinate 4,236 of JAQCBM010000135.1, read as the reverse complement.
TCTCGCGAGCCCACCGCTTCTCTCGACGGTTGAAGATGGGTGTGGTCTGGGTGAACTGCTACGAAGAAGGCGATCTGACGGTGCCCTTTGGGGGCGTCAAGCAATCCGGATTCGGCCGGGACAAGAGTTTGCATGCGTTGGATAAGTTCTTCGATATCAAGACCACCTGGATGGAACTGGGGGACAAGTAGACATGGCGGTACAGGGCGGTCACATTCGTCGGCGTCGCAACCTGGCGGAAGACGCTGCGGATCACATCCGCGCCGCAATCTTGTCCGGGGACCTTAAGCCTGGTGAACGAATCGATCAGGATGCCATCGCCGAGCGTTTAGGTGTCAGCCGGCTGCCGGTCCGCGAGGCGCTCATCGCACTGGACCAGGAAGGCTTAGTGAACAACATTCCCCGTCGGGGTGCTTTCGTCGCGTCATTCAGTCGCGAGGACGTTATAGATCACTACCAACTCTTCGGGCAAGTTGCCGGGCTTGCAGCCGCTCGTGCCGTTGTCCGCATGGACGATGCCGAGGTAGCGAAACTAGTTGACCTGAATCGTCGACTGAGCAACACAAAGGACGTAGCCGAGCAGGAGCGTCTCAATCACGAATTCCATCGCACGATCAATACTGCGTGCGCCAGCCAACGCATCCTGTCAATGCTGGGTTTGCTGTCTCGTTCCTTACCCATGCCTTACGACAAGCTTCCACCTGAATGGCTGGCCGATGCGGAGCAGCAGCACTCAGACATCCTCGATGCGTTCTCTCGTCGGGACACTCTGGCCGCGCAACGCTCGATGGAGCAACATATCTCCGCGAGCGGCCGGCATGCTGTCGAGGTGCTTGATCGATTGGGATTCTTCGCATCGAGCGACGAGCAGGAGAGTGCATGAGCCGTCCAGTAATCGGGCTCTCGACCTACTTCGAGCCCGCCGAGTGGGGCCTGTGGAGTATCGAAGCGGCATTGATCCCGCGCTGGTATCTCGATGTCTTCGGTGAGGCGGGTGCAGACCTCCTCCTGATACCCCCGGGCACATCACCTGATGTCTTGGCGCGGGTCGATGGACTCGTGATCGCCGGCGGCGCAGATGTTGATGCTCGCCTATACGGAGAGATTTCGCATGAAACGGCCGATGCGCCGCGCGAGTCTCGCGATGCGTCGGAGTTGGCCCTCTACCGGGGCGCCCGGGACCGGGATCTGCCCTTCCTAGGCATTTGTCGCGGGGCACAGATCATGGCGGTAGCACACGGAGGAGCTTTGCATCAGCACCTTCCTGAGGTCACTGATATGGAACATAAGAGAGCGCCTTTGGTGTTTGTTGAACACGCGGCTCGATTGGAGCCGGGATCACGAATCGCGAATATTTTCGGCGCGCAGGACATCACCGTGAATTCCTTCCACCACCAGTCAATCAAGGACGCTGGTGACTTGGTGATCACCGGGTGGGCTCCAGACGACACCGTCGAAGTGGTCGAAATGCCCCAGGCTGGATTTGCGGTAGGTGTCCAGTGGCATCCTGAACACCCTGACCGACGAGTGATCGATCGCCCCCTGATCGACGCATTCCTGGACGTCTGCCGCGCCTAGACCGGAGCGGGAATCGCGTCTGCAGTCTCGGGAATCTCGATCGGTCGGGTCTCACCGACATCGGAGAGCAGGTAGAGGTTGGTGGCGTTGATGGGGTCACCATCAATGCTTGATGCGGCGTATTCGCGCACTATCCGCACTATGTGACCATCACCATCGACCCACATTGTTGCGATGAGGGAGGCATCGGCAGTCTCATTGAAGACTGTGAGCTCTTCCTTGCTGAAGCCCATGATGAGAGTGCCGTCGCTTGGGCTGAGATCAGCATCCAGCCGGATAGTGGGCACTCCTTCAACATCCTCAGTTCCCACTTCGACCACGTTGGTGGCGTCAGCAAGACCGGCGAAGGGATTGAATGCAACGGTTGTCGGAAGTGTGCTGTCGCCGGCAAGTTCGAGCCAGGTGCCGTCAAGTTCAAGGAAATGCCCGTTTGCTGTGATGACTTCTCGAGTGGTTCCGAGGTCATCTGTCCACGTGATATCACCGAATTCCTGGGCCATGTCCACGTAGCCAACACCGGCGATAATCCGCTCAAATCCCTCCACATTGGTGATGAGTTGGATTTCGATGGTTGTTGTGTTGGCCTGCGCAGTTTTGTCGAGTGCTTGCTGCCACAGTTCCAGCGGCGTTGCCAGAGTTTGCATCTCCTTAGTCGGGGCTGGAGAGGCCGATTCGGAGAGCGTGGGTACGGAAACTTCCACCGACTGGTCGTCTTGGGCCGCGCTGCAACCGGTGAGGACCAGTGCGGAAAAGGCAAGTATCGCCACTGGCCACTTCACGGGCTCAGTCCACCATATGGTCAGTTATCTCTCAGTAGGCGTCGCAGGATCTTGCCGGATGCAGACTTCGGGATAGCGTCCGTGAAGACCACATCGTGGATGACCTTGTAGGTAGCCACGTGTTCTGCCGTGAAAGCGGTGACGTCCTCGGCGCTCAGTTGCTGGCCCTCCTTGACCACCACGAATGCTTGGGGTCTTTCCCCTGCTTCCTCGTCTGGAACGCCCACCACGGCGGCGTCCGCGATCGCTGGATGGGTGAGCAGCAGAGCTTCAAGTTCCGCAGGGGCAACCTGGAATCCCTTGAACTTGATGAGTTCCTTGACTCGATCCACGATCGTCATGTGTCCGTCTTCATCGATGAAAGCCACGTCACCGGTATGCAGCCAACCGTCGGCGTCGATGGTCTCGGCGGTTGCCTCAGGGTTGTTCAGGTAGCCCTTCATGACTTGTGGGCCGCGGACCCACAGCTCCCCCACGGCTCCGACTCCTTGATCTTCTCCACCCTCGGCATCGACGATGCGGCATTCGGTGTTCGCCACGGTGACGCCGCACGTCCCAGGTTTGAAGCCACCCATGCGCGTCACGTGCGACACCGGGCTCATCTCGGTCATGCCATAGCCCTGGACTACCTCACAGTTGATGCGATTCGAGGCTTCCTGGGCGAGTTCAGCTCCGAGCGGAGCGGCACCGGAGAAGACCTGCCGCAGGCTGGAAAGGTCGTACTGATCGACGAGGGGATGCTTCGCAAGAGCCAGGACAATCGGAGGCACGGCAAAGAGTCGGGTGATGCGGTGCTGTTGGATCAGTTCAAGGCACTGCTGCAGGTCGAAGCGCGGCACTGTCACGATCGTGGAGCCTCGGCTCAAGAAGAAGTTCATCAAGACTTGCATGCCGTAAATGTGGAAGAACGGCAGTACGGCCAGCACTACCTCGCCGTCTTGGACATCCAGAGCGCCCTCGCACTGCACGAGGTTCGCTACGAGGTTCGTGTGCGTGAGCATCACTCCCTTGGGAAAACCTGTAGTGCCTGACGAGTAGGGGAGAACCACGATCTGATTACCCGGATCCACGTCCACCTGCGCGATCGGATCACCCATCAAGGTCGTGAATGATGCCAACCCCTCGGGAGGATCACCGATGATGAGCACCTCCTCGACACCCGCATCTTCGGATGCCTGCACAGCTGTCTCGGCGAACATGGCAATAGTGATGAGGAGGGTTGAACCGGAGTCCTTGAGTTGGAAGGCAACTTCCTCCGCCGTGTAGGTGGGGTTGATGGTGCTCACCGCAACGCCAGCTACGGCCGCACCGTGGAAGACGATCGCGAACTCAGGAATGTTGGGGGACATCAAGGCGATGGTCGATCCCGGTCCCAGGCCCCGCGCGCACAGGCCACCCGCGAAGGCACGGATCGCGCCGGATAACTGCGCGTAGGTGTAGGTGCGACCGCTAGGCCCATCAATCAGAGCGGGACGGTCAGGGACTCTGCTTGCCTCTCGAAGCACGAATTCCGTGATGGTGACATCCGGGATTGCAACATCGGGCAAAGGGCTGCGGTGAATGATCATCGGGCCTCCATTCGAGAGGCCCAGTGTGGCAACGACGCGCCTCGCTGGCATGGGTTTGGACAAAAAAGTGCGGGGCCCCGGAAACCGGGACCCCGCACCTAGTGTTTCGAGGAACTACAGGCTGCCGCCTGTGCCCTCCAACCAGGCGTTCACCCGGTCGGTGTTGGCGGCGATCCAGTCTGCCGCTGCCTGCTCAGGTGTTGCGCCACCCTCGATTGCTGCAGCTACCTGGTTCTGATCCGCGTTGGTCCACTCGAAGTTGGCCACGAGGGTCGCGAACGGTGAACCGGACTCGACCAACTCTGAGGTGG
>JAQCBM010000134.1 GCA_027729865.1 Actinomycetota bacterium | reverse complement strand
TGTGACATGGGCACCGAAGCGCGCTCTTGTCAGCGCTTGAGCAACATGTCTGCGACGAGGAAGGCGAGTTCCAAACTCTGCTCCCTGTTGAGTCGTGGATCGCACGCAGTTTCGTACCGCTGGTGAAGGTCTGCTTCAGCAACGCCGCCTGTGCCACCTACGCACTCGGTGACGTCATCACCCGTCAGCTCGATGTGGATACCACCGGGGAAGGTTCCCAGATTGCGGTGCACCTCGAAGTAGCCCTCAACCTCGTTGATGACGTCGTCAAAAAGTCGTGTTTTGTGACCAGTCGCTGCTTCACGGGTGTTGCCATGCATGGGATCACAGACCCACACAACCGGGATTCCACTGGCGTCAACCTTCTGCACGATGCCGGGCAGGACATCGCGGACCTTGTCCGCGCCCATGCGAGTAATGAGGGAAAGGCGCCCAGGAATCCGGTCGGGGTTCAACACCTGAGCCGCTTCGACAATCTCGTCCGGAGATGCCGTGGGACCCACCTTCATACCGATCGGGTTGCTGATCGTGGAGGCGAAATGGATGTGCGCGCCATCGAGTTGTCTGGTGCGCTCACCGATCCACAGGAAGTGCCCCGAGACGTCGTACCGCCTTCCGGTGCGCGAATCAATGCGGGTCAGGGCACGCTCGTAATCCATCGACAACGCCTCGTGCGCTGCGTAGAACTCGACACGCTCGAACTCGATGGGGTCGGTACCGCATGCCTGCATGAACGCCAACGCTCGATCGATGTGGGCGGCAAGTTCCTCGTAGCGCTGCCCTGCGGTGGAGTCGCGGACAAAGTCTTGATTCCACGCATGCACTTGACGCAGATCGGCGTACCCACCTTGGGTGAATGCCCGCACGAGGTTCAGCGCACTGGCCGATGCGTGATAGGCCTGCACAAGCCGCTGCGCATCGGGGCGCCGCGTGAGCGGATCGAATTCCAAGGCGTTGACCGCATCACCGAGGTAGCTTTCTGTTTCGACGCCATCGCGGATCTCAATGGTCTTGCTGCGCGGCTTGAAGTACTGACCGGCCAACCGGCCCATCTTCACAACCGGCAGTGAAGCCGCGTAGGTGAGCACGACAGACATCTGAAGGACGGTCTTCAAGCGGGCTCGAATGGAATCGGCGGTGTTAGCCTCGAAGGTCTCCGCACAGTCTCCGCCTGTCAGCACGAAAGCTTCGCCCCGCGAGGCTTGCGCAAGCCGATCCGTGAGTAGATCCGCTTCACCGGCGAAGACCAACGGCGGCAGCATTCGCAACTGCGCAACCGCGCTCTCCAGCTCGGCTGTATCAGGCCACGGCGGCTGTTGGGCAGCGGGAAGGTCGGGCCAGGTGATGTCGTCCACGAAGGAAAGGGTAGGCCGCACTCAGCCGAAGAAGGCCATGGCCTCTTCGTAGCGCTCCTTGGGCACCGTCTTGAGCGTGCCTGTTGCCGCTTGTAGCGGTACCCGCACGATGTCGGTTCCATGAAGGGCCACCATGGTTCCCCAGGCCTCATCCTTCACTGCCTCGATCGCGTTCAAGCCAAATCGCGTTGCCAAAACCCGGTCGAAGGCAGTGGGCGTCCCACCCCGCTGGATGTGACCCAAGACCGTGGTCCGCGCCTCCTTGCCGGTCCGCTCTTCGATCTGGGCAGCTAGCCAGTCACCAATGCCCGAGAGCTTCACGTGACCGAACGCGTCCAAGGATGCGTCCTTGGTGATCAGATCCCCATCCTTGGGCAGCGCACCCTCGGCTACGCAGATGATCGGTGCGTAGTGCGAACGGAAGCGCGATTCAACCCACTCGACTACCTGATCAAGATCGAAGGGCACCTCGGGGATCAAGATCACGTTCGCGCCACCGGCCATTCCCGAGTGCAGCGCGATCCAACCGGCGTGACGACCCATCACCTCGCAGATCAAGATCCGGTGATGCGACTCCGCTGTGGTGTGCAGCCGATCGATGGCTTCCGTTGCGACGGTGACAGCAGTATCGAAACCGAACGTGTAGTCGGTGGCGCTGAGATCGTTGTCGATCGTCTTCGGTACGCCCACGGCGGGCAGCCCGGCCTCGGTCAGTGCCGTGGCGACGCCCAGGGTGTCTTCCCCACCAATCGCGACAAGCGCATCCACACCGAGCTGCTTCATGTTGTCCTTGATGCGCTCAATGCCACCCTCGACCTTCAGCGGGTTGGTGCGCGAGGACCCGAGGATCGTTCCGCCACGGGGCAAGATCCCCCGCACCTGCGAGATGCCCAACTCCATCGTCAAGCCATCCAGCGGACCCTTCCACCCATCACGAAAGCCAATGAATTCGAAGCCGTACTCGCTGACTCCACGCCGTACGACGGCGCGAATAACTGCGTTCAAACCTGGGCAGTCTCCGCCTCCGGTGAGGACTCCAACCCGCATGGTTGTTCCCTTTCGATTGCTGGGGTGTAACCGCTGTCATGACCAAACTTAGCCGACGGTCTGTTTCGATCGGATGAACAGCGCGGCTTCGGCGGCGTCATTTTCGCCGGCGTCATTATTGTCATGACCGTGCACGAATCAGCCCTGATCCTCGCGATCGACGCCGGGACAACCGGCGTCACCGCTTTGGTCGTCGATCACAGCGCAGAAGTGGTCGCATCGGGCTACCGGGAGTTCACCCAACACTTCCCCGGCGACGGCCGGGTGGAGCACGATCTCGGCGAGATCTGGTCTGCCACATTGGCGTCGGCCGAGCAAGCACTGAAGCAGATCGATCGATCGGCCATCGCCGCGGTTGGCATCACCAACCAGCGCGAGACCTGGTGCATGTGGGATCGCGAGACGCTCGGGGCTGCCCGACCCGCAATCGTGTGGCAGGACCGTCGGACGGCTGGCTTGTGCCAGTCACTACGAGAAGCCGGTCATGAACCACTGATCGTTGAACGCACCGGGCTGCGACTGGACCCGTACTTCAGCGCCACCAAAGCGATGTGGGTGCGTAACCATGAACCACATCTGTGGGCCCAGGTGGAGCAAGGTCGTATCGCCATGGGGACCATCGACTCGTTCCTCGTGGCACGGATGACCCGCGGCTTAGAGCACATCACCGATGCGACGAACGCATCACGGACTTTGCTGTTCGATATTCACGCAGGCGCCTGGAGTTCGCAGTTGTGCGATGTGTTCGGCGTTCCTATGGATGCGTTACCCACCGTCGTCCCGTCCTACGGACCACTTGCGATCACCGACCCGAACGTCTTTTGTGGACTGGAGGTGCCCATCACCGGGATCGCTGGTGATCAACAGGCCGCACTGGCAGGCCAGGCTGGATTCGGCGCCGGGGCCGCGAAGTGCACGTACGGAACCGGTTCGTTCTTGTTGGTACACACCGGCGAAACGGCCGTTGCCAGTAAGCAGGGTCTGCTCACCACAGTCGCCCTTCAGCACCCCGACGGTCGACTTGATTACGCGCTTGAGGGAGCGGTCTTCGTCACCGGATCAGCAGTGCAATGGCTCCGAGATGGGCTCAGGATCATCGATACCGCACCCGAGGTCGAATCGCTAGCACGCAGCGTTCCCGATTCCGCCGGCCTGGTCTTCGTCCCGGCGCTTACCGGACTAGGGGCTCCCGATTGGGACCCCGATGCCCGCGGCCTCATCATCGGCATCACCCGGGGAACCACCGACGCACATGTCGCCAGAGCCACGCTCGAGGCAATTGCGTTCGAGGTTCGCGATGTTGTGCAGTTGATGGTGAATGAAGGTGGGATCGATTTGCAGTCGCTGGCGATCGACGGCGGTGCTGCGTCGAATGATCTGCTGTGTCAGCTGCAGGCCGACCAACTCCAACTACCGGTCGACAGATCGGCGGAATTGCAGACCACAGGACTGGGAGCGGCCTTCCTCGCCGGGTTGGGCGTGGGAATCTGGTCGAACATCGACGATCTTCGTAGCAGCCGCAAGTCTTCAGGAATATTCACACCGCAGCAGCGCGACGATGAAAGCTACGCCCGATGGCGCAAGGCGGTTGAGAGAAGCAAGAACTGGATCGACTAGTTCTTCACGAGGGCTGTGGCATCAGCAGGCGCGCCTTCGGCGATCAGTTCCTTCGCTCGCGAGGCATACATGTCCACGTATTCCTGGCCTGACAAAGACATCAGCGCGTACATCACTTCATCGGTCACCGAGCGAAGAATGAATCGATCGTCTTCCAAACCCTCGTACCGCGAAAAGTCCAACGGTTCTCCGAATCGAACGCCCACCCGCTGAAGGCGCGGCAGGATCGTTCCCGGTGGCTGGATCTCAAACGTATTGATCATCGCCACCGGAATGACCGGCACCTGCGCTTCGAGTGCCATGCGTGCCAGCCCAGTCTTGCCGCGGTACATAGTTCCATTCGGTGAGCGTGTCCCCTCTGGGTAGATCCCTAGCAATCGTCCCGACTTCAGCACTCGTTCACCGGTGAGAATCGCAGCCTCAGATGCGCGCCCTCCCGAGCGATCGACCGGAACCTGACCCACTCCCGTGAAGAAGACTCGCGAGAACCATCCCTTGATCCCTCGACCTGTGAAGTAATCGCTCTTGGCAAGGAACGTGATCGGTCGCGGGATCACCAGCGGCAGGAAGAACGAGTCGGAGAAGGACAGGTGGTTGCTGGCCAGGATCGCTGGTCCCTTGGCGGGGAGATGCTCAACACCTTCTGACCACGGCCGGAACAACACGCGCAGCCACGGACCGATAACGAAATGTTTGAGGAACCAATACAGCGCGCCTGGACCATCGGAAGATCCAGCTTCGCGCTTCGACGTCGATTCGGCTGCCATCGCAGGTGGCACACTAGTGGGCCAGACGCCCCGAAGGAGGCCACATGCCCATACGTCCCGGTGCACAGCCGTGGTCATCCGACAGCGACGGACCCATCGGTGTACTCCTCCTCCACGGCTTCACAGGTTCACCGGCGTCCATGCGCCCGTGGGGCGAAGCGCTCGCCGAACAAGGCTGGTCGGTTCGGGTCCCCCGGCTCCCCGGCCATGGAACCCGTTGGCAGGACATGAACATCACTACCTGGGAGGACTGGTATTCCGAGGCGGAGCGGAATCTGCGCGAACTCAGCGAACGGTGCGAACGAGTCTTCGTGTGCGGCCTGTCGATGGGTGGAGCGCTGACCTTGCGCCTCGCCGAAGAGCACGGGGACGAGATAGCGGGAATCGTGCTGGTCAACCCGGCCGTTCACACCGAACGCAAGGACAAGCACCTGCTGCCCTTGGTCAAGCACGTGGTTGGTTCGTTTCCGGGAATCAGCAACGACATCGCCAAGCCCGGAATGGATGAAGTCGCATACGACCGCACTCCGCTCAAGGCCGCCCATTCAATGATGAACATGTGGTCGGTCGTGCGAGATGACATCGCTTTGGTTCGACAGCCCCTTTTGCTATTCCGCAGCGCGCAGGACAACGTGGTGGAAGCGTCAAACGCCGAGTGGATCCTTACGCACGTTGCCTCGTCCGACACCGAAGAGGTCGTTCTCCCGAACTCCTATCACGTGGCGACGCTTGATCACGACGCGCAGACGATCACGGACGGCAGCGTTCAGTTCATCAAACGCTTGGCGTAGCAGCGACTCTGCTTGAAGCTTGGAGTCCCAAAGCCGAGTGGATTTCCACCGTGGACGTTGAACGGTTCAACGTGTAGAAGTGCAACCCGGGCGCACCACCATCCAGCAATTCCTGACATAACTGCGTTGCAACTTCGACTCCGAGGTCGTGAACGGCTT
>JAQCBM010000133.1 GCA_027729865.1 Actinomycetota bacterium | reverse complement strand
AGCTCGGGCGGATCGACGAGTTCAACGAGCGCAGAAACGAGATCGCGCTCACCTACCGCCGTGAGCTGGCCGGCCTCAGCGTCGAACTTCCCCCGGGCGCGCCCGATGGCTGGCGTCACGGGTACCACCTCTTTCCGATCGCGGTCGACAAGCGTGCTCAGGTTTTCCGCTCGCTCAGGGAGCAAGGGATCGGTGTTCAGGTGCACTACGTGCCCATTCATCATCACCCGGTCAGCGCTCACATGGGATTCAGCATTGGCGATCTTCCCGTGTGTGACGCTCTTTATGAGCGTCTGATCAGTCTCCCGATTCACCCGGGCTTGAACTCTGCGCAGATTCACCGAGTTCTTAATGCATTCAGGGCGGTACTTGAGACTTGTTGAGGAAACGGACTTAGTGGCGATTGCGAGCCCGCAGGCTGGACCGAGGCATTTCATTCGATTTTGCTTGCCGACGAGCCTCAGGATTCAGCGACCGAGCGACTCCAGTGCGCTCGGAACCTCGCTGATCGAGGCGACCGTAAGGTCAGGTTCGTAACCTGGCGCGGCGACCTCGTGCGCGAACTCCCCGGTCAGCACTCGGATTGTTGAGCCACCGAGCGAGCGGACTCCGATGAAGTCCTTGCGCGGGTTGTCACCGATGTAGACGAGATCCGCCGCCGCAGCCCGCGTTCTTGCAAGCATCAACTCAAATACCTTGGTGCTGGGCTTGGCTGCCTTGTGGCCATAGCGTTCCGTCAAGTAGGCATGTTCAACGAAGGATCGGATACCGAGCGCTTCGACCTTGCGGTTCTGCACATGGTGGTTGCCGTCGGACACAAGAAAGAGCCGGTGACCCGCGGATGCGACAGCCCGAAGGGTGGAACTGGTCTCGGCCGAAAGCTGTATTTCGGGTGTGTGTTTCCGGTACACCTGCACAAGAGCACTCCGCTGCTTAACTGAGAACGCACCGATCGTTCGGAGGAGGTCATCGAACTGACGTCCGCGGCCGTTTCTTTTCATACTTTCTTCTAATATTTCGTAGGCTCGCGCTGAAGTTATTGAAAAATTGGCCGCAACGAATTCTGCAACTGCCCAGAACCCACTCTCGACGTAATCAAGTTCGCGGTAAAGGGTGTCGTCGAGGTCGAAGGCGACAATCACAGCCAAAGCACGCGATCGGTCGGGATTCGAACAACCGCAGTCTCCTCGGACCGCGGGGTCAATCGTTGCGGGGTCTCGCCGAGTGACTCGAGCAGCATCGCGTCGACGGTTCGGAGTCCGTTGAGCCACGCACCGCTTGACGCACCACCTACTCGGCTGTTGCATTCAAGCACGTGCAATTGATCGCCGTCGTCGAGAATCTGTACTACCGCGTGACCACGAACTCCTATCGTCAGGGCCACGACCTGCGCAAGTTCTGCGATGGCGGGACGCCTCCGGACGGTGGTGATCTGAGATTCACCATGCACAACTCGTGACCGCTCGCGCACGAGAACTCCAAGGCATTCGTCGGTCTGGTCGACGTAGAGGTCAGCGCTGAATTCGACACCCCTCACAAAGGGTTGAAAGACCGGCTCAGACATACCCAGTGCCGCCCTAGACGCCTCGTCGTGGGAGACGTCGACGATGAGTGACGCGCTACCGGCGCCGTTCCGTTCCTTCACGACGACGCGATCGGAAGACGCAGCATCAAGATGCAGTTTCGTAGGAATCGCTGGAATTCCGACTGCAATGAGCGCATCGGCGAAGCGAAGTTTGTCGTTGGAGATCTTGATCGACTCTTCCGAGCCAATAGGGATAAAGACCCCCGCCTCGGTGAAGGCACGGCGGTGTCGGGCAAAGAAGTCGAGTTCGCCGTCTCTTGTCGGGATCAACAGTCCGATGCCGCGATCGCGGCACGCAGCAGCGAGCTCGGGACCATCGACCTCGGCGAGGCGGGGCATCTCCCAAAAGTGGTCAACCTCGAGTCGAGCGACGGCCTGTGGATCAACATCTCCGCCCCACACGGTGCCCTCAATGTTCTGGGCCCGCATAGCGGTGCGAACGGCTCTCGGAACGTGTGCCTTCGCCGACAAACTGGTAACTAGGGTTGAGAGGGCGCGAGGTTCGACGACACGCGCGCTTACTCTGCCTCGTCTAAGGTTGTCGCGTTCATGACTGACGAGTTCGGTGACTCCGCGTTCCAACTCCGTCGGCGGTGACCATAGGGTCACCTCGCGCAAGCGTTCCACGCTTGCTTCGCTGGCTTCGTAGCTTTCTGCGGGCAGCCGACCGCGCACCTTGAGTAACGGGAAGTGCGACTGGATGGCGGCGATGACCTCGCTCACGGTTCGCGATCGTCCCGAAGCAAGGTTCACGACACCGGTCGCATCCGACTCAGCCAATCGAAGCAGCCCGTCGGCGACGTCGGCTGAGAACACGTAGTCGAAGCGGCTCTCCTCGCCGAACACATCAATTGGTTCACCACGGACGGCCGCTCTCACCCAGCGGCTCACGACATCCCGGGAGCTAGGGCCGTAGACGCGATAAATGCGTGCCGAGACGGCCGAGAATCGAACTTCGCTGCTCTGCGCCGCTAGAGCGATCTCCTGCTCATGCAACAACTTCGCTGCGCCGCAAACATTCCGCGGTTGGATGCGGTCCGTCTCGCGAAGCAGGCAAGGTGCGCTGACAGGCTCTGCAAACATGTAGAGCGACGGGTCATAGATCAGGTAACTCGATGCAAATACATAGCGCCGCAGGTTTGGCGATCGCATCGCTCCTTGCAGTACTTGGGCACTTGCAGCGACGTTATTGCGGGCCGAGTCCTGCCAGAATTCAGGCACCTCGACACTGCGTTCAAAAGTGGCAGCGAGGTGGTAGATCGTTTCCGGATTGAATCCAGCGATGGCGTCAGCGCCGTCCAGAGCGAGGTCACCTTGGACGTAGTCAACCAACGGATCCATATCGATTGGTCTCGGAAGAACGTCAATGACACGCACGTCATCGCCCCGCGCCCGTAATAAGCGGACCAGTTCGGTACCGATCACTCCGGCACCGCCCGTCACGACGGCACGTTGAATCACGCAGACCTCCAATCCTTGGCCAGCAGACCGTGCAGTAGCGCGTCATGGGCACGCCCACCCTTTGCGACGTGATGTCGCAATCGTCCTTCGAGCACGAACCCAAAGCCTTCGAGAATCTCAATGTGCTTGTCGCGAAAGTCCCAGGTCTCGGTGAAAATTCGGTTGAAACCAAGTTCGCCGAAAGCAAACGCAGCGGTCCAAGCGAGAAAGCGCTGTAGCTCCGCCGCGTAACGTTCGAACGACTGGGCCAGCTCAGTTGCCGCGAGGAAGGACAGCTCAGCGCGACGGCTGACCCACTCGATATTGGTCAAGCCGCCATAGCTCACGCGCGTGGCGCCATTCAGCGCGATCACCTGCAGTGATCGAGGGCGGATCTGTTGGTATGACGGCTCAACCACGTCGGTGAACCATCGCCGCTGATGCGCAAGAGTCAACTCCTCCTGTTGACGCAGTACCACTTGCTGTTCGTTGCGCCATCGCATCAACTCGGGGAGATCCGACTCGTCAATGGGCCGATACGTCCGATCGCCGGGAACCCACGAGCGGCCGGAGAACCATCCGGGCTGGAGTCCCTCGTGTGGAGTCAGGGCATCAGGACCCTCAGCGGCCGTGGCGACTTTAGGAGACATGTCGGTGGGCGACCCCTCGATTGATTGCGGCGATCTCGGGATGGTCAATCAGGAATGACAATGCTTCCTCGCTACCAAGTGCTGTCGTATCGGCTCCGAGTCCGTCGACAATTCGACGAACGACCTCGAGGTCTGGCCCTTCATCGACGGTGACCCGTAGCTCGGGATGCCGAGCCCACGATGGGCAGACCACCGGAGCACACGTGAACCGCTCGGGACGGCGGTACACGAACAAAGTGACGTGCTCACGCTCGTCCCGGTCGGCAGCCTCGACCGCTGTCGTCTCGAGAACTGACCGCCGTACGACTTCGACATCAAGACCGCGCGGATAGCGGCCGTCAAGGCTGGTAGAGACATAGTCGAGGTCACGCTTACGACGCGTCTCGATCGCAAGATTGAGAATGCCCGGGTCGATGAGCGGACAGTCCGCTGTGACGCGCACTATCTCATCTGCGTCAGTCTTGATGAGCGCGACCCGAAATCGGTCAAGCACGTCGAGTGGATCACCACGCACACAGGTGATGTCGAGCGCTCGACAGCGATGCTCGATTGGGTCGTCAATTGACTCGTCGCTCGTTGCGACGATCACCTCATCAACTTGGTCCGCCAACTGGCTGCGGCTGACCACCCAATCGAGAATCGTCGCCGATCCGAGAGGTTCGAGCGTCTTACCCGGAAGTCGGCTTGACCCCATTCGCGCCTGAGCGATAACCGCCACCGTCACGGGCTTGGTCCTGCGACTTTTCTCAGGGCCTCGAACACTCGAACCTGCCGGCAGCACCAACGACGCCGATGGGCGCAGCCCAGATGCCGGTCAACATCGAGGCCGTTCCAATGTGGACCCGCATTGACTGACGGTCGCAAACATGTGACACGAGGTCCCAACCGTACCGCTTCTTTCTCGACGAAATCGCTACTCACGTTACGCCAACACCGATATCGTCGCTGTCACCCAGGTTTGGAGAGCCCCGCATGACCGAGACCCTCATTGCCGACCGTCGCGTCGGTCCAGGCCACTCGACGTTCGTTATTGCCGAACTTAGCGCCAATCACAACCACGACCTCTCGCGGGCACTCGCATCAATCGACGCAGCGGCCGAGGCTGGGGTCGACGCTGTGAAGTTCCAGACCTACACCGCTGACACGATCACGATCAACTCCGACGCTGAACCGTTTCAAGTAAAGGGAGGCACGCTGTGGGACGGTCGCACGCTCTACGAGCTTTACTCCGAAGCGCACACGCCGTGGGAGTGGCACGACGAGCTCTTCTCCCGGGCGAGAGAGCGAGGGCTTGTTGCCTTCTCGACGCCGTTCGATCCAACTGCAGTTGATTTGCTCGAGTCCCTTGAGGTGCCCGTCTACAAGGTCGCCTCGTTGGAGATCGTGGATACTCCATTGGTTTCGCTCATCGCCAGCAAGGGCAAGCCGGTCATCATCTCAACCGGCATAGCAACAGACATGGAGATCCAAGAAGCTATTGATGCGTGTCATAGCGTTGGTAACCAGCAGATCATATTGTTGCATTGCACCTCGGGCTATCCGACACCACCGAACGAACTCAACATGCGGACGCTTCCCGATATGCGTGACCGGTTCGGCACGAGCGTCGGGTTATCGGATCACACGATGAGCAACACTGCTTCGATAATTGGGGTTTCGTTCGGTGCAGTGGTCATTGAAAAACACTTCACACTTGACCGCAGCGCGGGCGGACCCGATTCATCGTTCTCGCTTGAACCGAAAGAACTGGCGGCGTTGGTCGCTGCCATCCGGGAAACCGAGCAGGCGCTCGGCTCCGTCACTTATGAACTTGCGCCGAGCGCTCGTGTCAGCCGTTCCCATTCGCGGTCGCTCTTTGTCGTTGAGGACGTAAGCGCGGGAGACACAGTCACCGAACAAAATGTTCGGTCGGTTCGTCCTGCTGACGGACTTCGGCCAGCGCGATTTGTCGACGTCGTGGGTCGCCGTTTCCGAGCGGACACGGTGAGGGGCACCCCGCTCACCCTCGACCTCCTCGAGGATGCTTAGATGCCTTGGCGCCGAACTGGCGACGGCAGCGCTGAAATGGTGAACCCAATGCACCGACTCACGCGGTCCCA
>JAQCBM010000132.1 GCA_027729865.1 Actinomycetota bacterium | reverse complement strand
AGATGAACGCCCACGGTGTCGCCGGGTTCTAGGTCGAACTCGCTTGCAAGCGCGTTGGCGATTTTCGCTGCAGCGTTTGCAACCGACGATCCCGATAGTTCCACCCGGCCGACCTCCCCGAGATGGGTGATGAAGGGCTGGCCCGGATCGGATCGAGACACAAGTGCTGTTCGGATGTCGGAAGACGCGGACGACATGACTCCATTGTCCGACTCGTGTCCGATCCGAGCTGTGGCACCCTTGCCCGATGACCGAGGCCGTTCTGCTCGTGGGAGGGCAGGGGACACGATTGCGTCCACTGACCGTCAACACACCCAAGCCCATGTTGCCTGTTGCGGGGGTCCCCTTCACCGTTCACCAGATCACCCGAGCCAGGGATGCGGGTGTTCGCAAGATCGTCCTCGCTACCAGCTATCGCGCCGAGGTCTTCGCGGAGTTCATCGAAGACGTGGACTTGGGCATCGAAATCGTCATTGCCACCGAAGATGAGCCGCTTGGCACCGGGGGTGCGATCCGGCACGCCCTTGCGCACTTGGAGTCCGGGCCCGACGATCCGGTTCTCATCTTCAACGGCGACGTCCTCAGCGGTCTGGATATTTCCGGGCTGGTTGCATCGCATGTCGAAACCGGCAGCGACGTGACGCTGTACTTGACGCCGGTCGAGGATCCGCGTGCCTACGGGTTGGTGCCTATCGATGGTGATGGCCGTGTCCAAGCATTCCTGGAAAAGCCCAGTACGCCCGAAGAGATCGTGACTGATCTCATCAACGCAGGGTGCTACGTATTCAAGCGCTCGGTGATCGAGCAGATCCCCAGCGGCAGGGTGGTGTCCGTGGAGCGCGAGACGTTCCCGGCATTACTCACTTCGGGTGCACAGGTACGCGGCGTGGTGGATAGCAGTTACTGGCTGGACCTGGGGACACCTTTGGCATTCGTGCAAGGCAGCAGGGACTTGGTCCTCGGTCATGCACCATCGCCTGCCGTGTTGGCTCCCGGTGCTGCGCTTGTTTTGGACGGAGCGCAGATCGCCGAGTCTGCGCGTATTGACGGCGGTTCCTCAATTGGCCGAAACGCGGTCATTGCCCCTGACGCGCACGTGAGTGGATCGGTGGTGTTCGACCACGCCGTGATTGGTGCGGGCGCGCGGGTAGCGGGCAGCATCGTGGGAGCCGGCGCACGTATCGGAGAAGGCTGCGAACTGCACGGAGTTGTGGTGGGCGATGGTGCATCCATTGGTGCACGCAATGAACTGCGTGACGGTGCTCGCGTCTGGCCAGGAATCGAACTTTCAGCGACATCGATCCGCTACTCGTCCGACGCCTGATCGGTCACGGCTCGATCAGGTAGTCGTCTGGATTGCGCGGCGGGCGGTCCTTCCCAGGGGCATGAGGGTGACCGATCGCCACTGCGCCAAGCGGCATCGCCTGTTGACCTAGCCCGAACTGCTCTCGCACCACATCGGGGGCGAAGATCGTGGAGGAGATCCAGGCCGACCCGAGTCCTTCGGCCGCGAGCCTGATCATGAAGTTCTCGACCGCTGCACCGCCGGCAACCATGAACAGGTCCCGTTCGGCGGCGTTGCGACGATCATCGGGGTAGGTGTGGGCGCCAGCGGCCAGATCCACGATCGGGATGACCACAACGGGGGCGGTGCGTAGGAGGTCTCCGCGCGCAACGCGACGTTCGATCTCCTCTGGTGATTTTCCGTCGATGCCGGCCAGGTCGGCAATCCATGCCTCGCGCATGGCATCAAGGAGTTGCGTGCGCCCGGATGCGTGGTGGGAGTTGTCGGCGCGCAGCACGATGAATCGAAATGGCTCAGTGTGGTGCGGGGCAGGCGCGAGGACAGCGTCGGCGATCGCTCGTTCGATCACGACCGCATCCACGTGGTCGTCCGTGAAATGACGGATTGTGCGGCGCTGGCCTACGGCGTGCTTGGCGCCTTCGACCATCGCCTCGGCCGCCCCGAGCCAAAAGAGGTCCTCCTCCAGGGGGCGGACCACATCGCGTGCACGCGCGGCGTCCGCAGTGAGGTGATGACCGAGCCCACGGACCACGGCGAGTGGTGCGCCAGCGAGCTTGCCGGTAGCCAGTTCCACCGCTGCGGCGATCTCATCAGCAATGGCAACGACCGTCATCTCGAGGGTGTTGCCGTAGGGATCCGTTCGGCCGGTGAAGTCGTCAAGGACCTGAACGCCAGCTGCGCCGATAGCCACGTCCGTCACGCCGAGCCTCCAGGGTCGGCCCATCGTGTCGGTGATGACCACGCCTACTCGAACACCGAAATGGTCCTGGATCGATGTGCGAAGAGCAGCAGCGGAGGCGTCGGAATCTTCCGGCAGCAAAACAACGGTTCCCTCGTCGGTGTTGCTCGCATCTACTCCCGCAGCGGCAAGCACCAGACCGTGCTTTGTTTGGCTGATTGTTGTCAGGCCGCGCGGGGTTTGCTTGGTCGCCACGATACGCACTGTTTGTTCGCGGATCGCATCGTCGCGGCTGGTGGCTGCAAAGATCTGCCCCTCGGTCTTGGCCACCACCTTGCTGGTGATCACCACGATGTCGCCGTCGAGGAGTCCGTTGCCGTCATCGGGCCAGGACATCTGGGATAGGTGCTCGCAGATGATTGCCGCGAGATCGTCGTCGGGGGAGAAGGAGTGCTCGATCGCAACCGGAACGATCGTGATGGGAGAACTCATCGATCCTCGTTGCTGGGGGAATTTCCGTCACAGTTCACCGGATCTGCCCAGTGCAGCGATCGGTCCAAGCGACGCCCGTGGCGTGCTGCATCGGCCTGGGTCAACGCGAGCGTCCGTGCGTCCTCGCTATCCAGGTGCAGCGCGGACACGGTTACCGGGCCCGGTGTGATGTCAACATGCATCGAAGCAAGGTTCAACGCACGCTCCCACGGTCCTTGGGTCCAGCGAACCGATTGGGTGCGGGCGTGGGGGAGTGCGCAGAGGTGCCGGGTGATGCGCCCGCGGCGGATAGCAAAGGTGTGGTGGTCCCAGCCTGCTGCCAGATTCGACCACTGGATCCACGACCGCTTCCACGCGCGACGCGGTGCATGCACCCAGGTCAATGTGGAGGTATCCAGATCGGGAAGCACGCGCGAGACGATGTCTTTCGCCTGCGCCATCGTGGCAACAGGCAAAAGCAGCGTTTCTTGCTGTTGATTGTTCGATGATGTCGTTTCGGTTCCGACCCCGGCGATGGTCACGCGAACCCGGGTCCAACCCGGGCGGCGCCACAAGAAGGGCTCCACGAAATCGATTGCCTGAACCCGGCCGGGTGGCACCGTTCGCGACTCGGTGCGCAGCAGTCCGTACTTCAGGCGCAGACCATCTGGTGAGTCCGCCACGGTGAACCCGTAGAACCGAACGAACTCCGAAAGAACCAAGATCAGCGGGACGCCACCGGTTACTGCCGCAATCGCGATGCCGCCCCAGCCCTCTGACAGGTAACTGAAGGCAAGAATCAAGCCAGTTGCAAGCAATAGACCCAGCGTGCTCAATCGCAAAATCAGTGACAGCGCAAGACGTTTGGCGGGAACGGTCGTAACGATCTCCTGCGGTGCCTCTTGAGTGTCGCCGGACAGTCCGGCTGCACGAGCAAGTACTTCGCGTCTGATCTCTCGTGCGTCGGCCAAGGTGAGGAACTTCAACTGCACCCGCGAGTCACTTTGTCCAGCAACTTCGACCACCACTACGGCCATAGAGAACAAGCGCGCCGCAAAGGGTTGGGTCACATCGACCGCTTGAATTCTGGACAGTTGCACGCGCCGCAGATTGCGGGTGATCACACCGGATTGAATGCGCAGGTCACCGTCGTCGTCGATCCAAAAGCTCAAAGCCCGCCATGCTAGGTATTGGTAGGCGGCCACGACGATGCTGAGCCCCAAGGCAAGCAGGGCGATCGCAGCGATCGCGTTCAAGATCGGGGGCAGGAAGGCAAGGAACGTCAATGCCTCGAGACGTTCGATGATCGACGCCCAACCGGAGACACCCAAGGCGATAGCGAGTCCGCCCATTGCCGGAAAGACAGCCACCGCGTGCACCAGCGGTGAGATCGGGTGCACCTTGCGGTGGCCGTTCGAATCGATGAGAAGACTGCCCGGGAGCGCGATTCCCAAGCCGAGGTCGTCGCCGATGGCGCTGGTGAGACGTTGATTCGGCGAATCAGGACTGGACTCAGACATGGCTACAGCCCGGCCGAGCGAGTCTCACCGCGCTGCGCGAGTCGATCGCGTAGGTCAGCGGCTACGTCGGGCTCCAAGCCGGGGATGGTCGCGTCGGTCGTCGCCGCTGCGGTGTGCAGTTGGACGGTGGTGACGCCGAGTGCTCGATCGATCGGTCCGGCCTTCACATCGACGAGTTGCATCCGGCCGTACGGAACGATCACTAGACGTCTGAACAAGATGCCGCTGGAGACGAGTAGATCGTCGGAGCGCTCGCTGTAGGCGTAGGACCGGACGCGCCTACCGATCAGCCACCAACTCCACACGAAGGCAATCACCACGACGACGGACACGGCGATCGGAACCGCAACCACGATGCCAGGAATGATGAACAGCACCACGACGACGGCGATAACGGGAAGCGTGGTCAGGGCCAGAGAAATCCGCCGAGCGGTGACGAGCTTCGGTGAAACTCGAACCCATTCATCAGATGATGTGAAGGCGGCCTCGGTGCTCATGGCAGCCATTCAACCAGCGCTCCTGAGTGCCTGCGCGAGGTCGATGGCGTGCTCAGCCATAGCGGCGGTTGCGGGCACATCGGTCATGAACAGCGGCACCGCCCGACACCCAATACCTGCTGCTTCCAGGTCGGACTCAGCATCGGCATCCGATGTGTCGACCAACCAACCGTCCAGAATGCCCCCCGAATTGCGCGCACCGTAGTTGAGTCCAACGGCGAGCGCAGTGGTCTCAATGCCTCGTGCGGTTAGACATGCATCAGCCATGCCACGTACGGGAGCCCCAGAGATGATCGGGCTGATCCCGACGATGGGTGCGTCCGTTTGCGAGAGCGCATCGGTGATTCCGGGAACCGCGAGGATCGTGCCGATCGAGACGATTGGGTTGCTTGGCGGAAGCACGATCACGTCGGCTTCGGCGATCGCCTCCAGAACTCCAGGTGCAGGCGTCGCGTTCTCGATCCCGATGAACACGAAGTCATGTGCCGGAAGGGAAGCTCGGTACTTAATCCACCACTCTTGGAAGTGCATCGCAACCCGGTTACCTGGTACGTCGGGCGAATCGACGATCACGTGCGTTTCCGCTCGATCGTTCGTCATCGGGAGTAACTCAACGCCAGGCTTCCATCGTGCGCACAAGGCGCGGGTTACGTCCGAAAGTGGATAGCCGGCGTTCAAGCTCGCGGTGCGGACCAGGTGCGTACCGATGTCGCGATCCCCAAGACCAAACCAGGTGGGCTCCACGCCGTAGGCCTGCAGTTCCTCTTTCGCGTGGAACGTTTCATCTCGCCTGCCCCAGCCGCGTTCGGTGTCGATGCCATCTCCGAGTGTGTACATGACGGTGTCCAGGTCCGGGCATACGCGAAGGCCGTGCACCCAGATGTCGTCGCCGGTGTTTCCGATCACGGTGATGTGCGACTCTTGGCCCGACGCTGCTAGGTGGGCTTTCAAACCCCGGATGAACCGCGCTCCACCGATTCCTCCGGCCAAGGTGGTGACGCGCATCCGCGCATCCAACCACCTTCGAGTCGTTCGCCTTGACGAGCGATCACGTCCCCTTCTCGGGGGACGCGAGAATGTCGAAAACA
>JAQCBM010000131.1 GCA_027729865.1 Actinomycetota bacterium | reverse complement strand
CCCGCCACTATTCGCGGCTACGAACTGACGAACTACAACGACAAGTCCTACGGCGAGATAACACTGCTCGAAGCGACGCGTGAGTCAGTCAACACCGCTTATGTTGCGATGGAAGATGCTGTGGGAGTGGACCGGGTAGCCGACGCCGCAGTTCGTGCCGGCATCCCGAAGAAGACCCCGGGAATGAACTTGAAAAACCTTGACTTGACGTTCGTGCTCGGCACAGCATCACCATCGGCTGTCGATATGGCTAACGCCTATGCAACGTTCGCCGCACGCGGCGAACGCGCGCGCACCACCTTCATCCGCAAGGTGGTCGATGCCAATGGCGAGGTTCTCTACAAGTTCGAGCCATCCACCACGGAAGCGTTCTCCCAGGATGTTGCGGACACCGTCACCTATGCGCTCACCGAGGTTGTGAATAACGGCACAGGTGCAACAGCCCGCGGTCTCGGTCGACCGTCGGCTGGCAAGACCGGCACCACCGATATGAACAAGAGCGCGTGGTACGTCGGCTTCACACCGCAATTGTCCACCGCTGTCTTCATGACCAAGGAGAACAAGGACGGCATCCCGGTCTCGCTCTATGGCACAGGTGGCCGGGAAATGGTGACCGGCGGAAGTTTCCCTGCGGCAATCTGGACCGGGTTCATGA
Source organism: Actinomycetota bacterium (assembly GCA_027729865.1). Taxonomy (GTDB): domain Bacteria; phylum Actinomycetota; class Actinomycetes; order S36-B12; family S36-B12; genus S36-B12. Next base: position 5,149 of record JAQCBM010000131.1, on the reverse strand, counting down.
AGGGTGCGCTGAAGAACGAGAAGGTGCAGCAATTTCCGGATCCACCAAAGAATGCGCTGCGCGGCATGGACTGCCCAACGGTGTTGCCCCCGGACATGAAGGAAGCACCACTCGGTTGCCCCACACCGGAAATCCAAACTGAATTTGGTCCTGACCCCGGCGACGGCGAGGCAAATCCTGAGGATCCTGCGGAGTTCGGACCACCCGAGGAAGTAGCCGAGCAATCGGGCAATGGCGGGACAGTGACCGCTGCCGCGGCGTCCCAAACCCGCAACAATGAGGCGCGCCAGGCCGGCGAGAAGAAGAACAAGAAACGCAACCGCTGATCGCGAGGGGGACTCATGCCGCGGCCTTCCTCAACGCGAGCTAGTCATGAGCACGACGCTCTCATTAGAAAGAGCGCTCTTGCGCACCCAAGCCAAGAAGACGAGATCGTCCGCGCCAGTACCGACTTCCTGGGTGGCCCGCTGGGCCAGCACATCCGACGCTTCGCACCACCGTGGAGCACGCTGCGGATCTTGATACTGCTGGCTGCTGGCGGGTATTTACTCGGTTACTTCCTCGACTACTCGTGCGTTGCCGGCGGTTGGGCATCACCCGATCGTTACGAGCAGTTGTGTTATTCCGACATCCCCGCACTGTTCGGCTTCCGTGGGTTCGCCGAGGGCTATCTCCCGTACCTGCAGACCCCACCGGGCGGACAGCCGCTCGAGTACCCGGTGTTGACCGGCATCTTCATGTGGTTGGCGTCGATCGTCGCCACTCCGGTAGCCGAAGTACTCGGCATCGACGCAACGGGCGCGTTCTTCAACGTGAACGTAATTGGGTTGCTGCCGTTCCTGTTGATCGCCGTCATCGCAACCGCACTGACAGTGCGTCATCGGCCGTGGGATGCGGCGATGGTTGCGCTAGCGCCAACCATGATCTTGGGTGCGACGATCAACTGGGACCTGATCCCGATTGCGCTCACTGCGTTAGCGATGCTCGCGTGGTCACGCAACAAGCCCGGTTGGGCTGGAGTGGCGCTAGGCCTCGCAATTGCTGCGAAGTTCTATCCGGTGCTGATGCTCGGCGCGTTCGCGATCCTTGCGTTACGGACCGCCAAGTGGCGCCCATCAGTCGTTCTTCTCGCATCGACCATCGGCACCTGGCTGCTGGTGAACGCACCGTTCGCGATCGCGAACCGCGAGGGCTGGTGGTATTTCTACTCCTTCAACTCCCAGCGCGGCGTGGACTTCGGTTCCATCTGGTACGCCTCGAGTGTTCTAGGTGTTCCTGCAGTTCCCGCCGACGCCCTAAACACGGTGGCGACAGGAACGTTCCTATTTCTGTTCGCACTCATCGCAGTGCTCTCGCTCGCAACCAAGCGACGGCCGCGGCTTGCGCAAGTTGCTTTCTTGGTCATCGCGGCGTTCGTGCTGTCCGGCAAGGTCTATTCGCCGCAATACGTTCTGTGGCTGGTGCCACTAGCAGCGATGGCGCGACCGAGGTGGCGGGACTTCTTGATTTGGCAGTTCGGCGAGGTTGTCTACTTCTTTGCCATCTGGTGGCACTTAGCCGGGTACGACGTCGAAGACGCCAAGGCACTCGGTGTGGAGCTGTACGCCGTGGCCACGTTCGTCCATGTTGCGTCCACGATCTATTTCGCGGTGATGGTCATCAGAGACATGGTCAATCCCGAGCACGATCCAGTTCGCACAGACGGCATAGCTGCAGATCAGGACGATCCCGGCGGAGGCCCCTTCGACAACGCCCCGGATGCCTTCACAATCCACCCGCGAAAGGGCAGGAATTAACCTGCGAAAGGGCAGGAATTGACCTGCGAAAGGGCAGGAATTGACTTGCGAAAGGGCAACTGGTCGCGAAGATCTCCTGGCGGACTCACGTGTCGAGCAGCACCGCGTCGAAACGCGAGGTTGTGAAGCGGACATCCGCGGTCATCTCATCGCCCAGCTGGGGCAACACGCACTCGTGCGGCAGCCACACCATGGACACGTGCTGGTGCGGTGGCTCGGCGAACCAACGTTGCTTGCCTTGCCAGGTGAACGGACTCATTGCGCGACCGGCTGCATCGAGTGCACCAATACCTGCGGTGGTCACACGCTGGCGAATCGAGGCTGCGGGGGAGGGTCCTGCCAGGCCCACTCCGTGCGAGGTCCCGCCGGACACCACAACCAGCGTTCCCTGTTTGGGTCCGCTGCGCTGGCGGTAGCCGACATGAGTCCCGGAGACCAGTGGATGCACAGCTAGCACTGTTCCAATGGCCTTCAACGCCTCACGATCACCAAGCCACAGCCGAGTCCCGGTGCGCAGCCGGAGCACCGCTTCACCCAGGCTCGAGCGCACAACAGCGAGTTCGTCGTCATCTAGATGTGACACCCAGATCGTGTTCGCCGGAGCGTTATGCCCAGGCCACACCGCGGTCTTGGTCTGCCAGAGCCCAGCCCAGCGCATCACCTCGCGCGCCTTCGCGCTGCCATCGCGCACACCCGGCGGTGGAACGTCGTCGGCTGGCTGTGCGATCGGCATATGCACAGCAAGGCCTTCGACCAACACACGCCCACGTTCCATTGCGGCGCGGATGTCCTCGTCGGCAAGGGCTTCGAGTAATTCGGACTCACTGAAACCGAACCGGTGCATCGACGTGTGCGCTTCGAGAATCACCCGAACCGAACCGGGTCCCGCGGCAAGCGCACGCAATGCGTCCACCGATGCGACGGTGCGAATGACCCGACCCGCGTGCAATTTCTCACCCAGTTGCCACCACGCATCGGCAGCAACAGCATCCAGTGGCTGGAATGGTTCGAGGACCACGATGTCGCCGGTAGTTCCCGCCGCAACGTCGTCGACCTCAAAGATGGTGCCTACCGCAACGGTGTCGGAGTCCAAGCGCGAAGCCTCGGCTGACAGAACCCCCGGACCGAAGCCGTAACCGTTGCCCTTGATCACCGGCACCGGTGCGGTGCCGGATGCGCGCGTGACTGCATCCACCACCGACTGCTGGTGTGCTCGCCAGCGCGACGCATCCGCGCGAAGTACGAAACTCATCGCCGTGATTGTCCCGTACTAACCGGTGCGTTTCTGGTAAGCCGCGAATGCGCGCGCCCAGACAGGACGAAGCGCGTAATCCCACTCACCCACGTACTCCTGCGCGTACCCGCCGCTGCCCACCTTGAAGCGCACCAAACCGATCAGATGGTTGGCCGGATCGAGGGTGGCGGAAATTCCGCGCAGGTCATAGACGCGACATCCGGCTTCATGCGCGCGGGTGATCATGTGCCACTGCAGGGCGTTCGAGGGGCGCACATCGCGATCAGCCGTGGTGGAAGCGCCGTAGGAGTACCAGGCACGATCACCCACGCGGATCATGATCGTCGCAGCGGCGAGGTGGCCGTCGTACTCGGCGAGATGAAGCGTCAATTCGTGATAGTCGTCGTCGCCACCATTGAGCGCATCCCACATCCGTTCGAAATACACCCGGCCACGCGGGGTGAACTTGTCGCGCTCTGCCGTCTCGACGTACACGCGGTGAAAATCGGCGAGGTCCTCACGCGTTCCCAGCCGCACCTGCACACCGGACTTCTCCGCCTTTCGGATGTTGCGACGCCACTGTTGGTTGAAACCCGCGAACACGTCGGCGAGCGAGCGATCCTCCAGTGGAATGCAATACACATACCGCGGCTGCACGTCCCCGAACCCGGCGCCCGAACTCGCCTCCTGCTGCCAACCACCGGCGCGCAGCGCATCCACCACCTGGCTCGCAGACGTGGAGTGCCAATCCGCGGCAACGCGATCCAATGACGCCGGGGCGTTCCAGCCGCCCGTTTCAGCGTCAGCCAACGCCTTCTTGACCGTCTCGGCATCCCACCGACGCGACGCCACGGGCGGCCCCATCTTCACTTGGAAAGCACCCACTGCCTTGCAGTGCTCGAGTAGCGGATCGAGCCACTGCTGCAAAGACCTATCCGATATCCCGGTCCAATCCAGTACCGGCCCCTCGGGGATATAAGCCAAAGAACGACGACGAACCTTCGGCACCGGCCGATGCAGGATCAACGCGGCCCCCACCTGTCGATCGCCGTCGAACCAACCGACCGATTCCGCGCGCCAGCCGACCTTCACATCAGCCCAGGACGGAAGCTGCAAGAAGGACACCGAAGACTTCGACCGCAACCAGCGCGCGTGCTGATCGGCGCTGATGGTGCGGACGGTAAGGCTCACGTGCTCAGGTTCTCAGCAAAGTCACGCGATATCGAGATCCACCACGACCGGCGCGTGGTCGGATGCACCTTTGCCCTTGCGCGCCTCGCGGTCCACGTAAGCGTCGCTCACTGCGCCCATGAACGGCCCGTTGCCGAGCACCAGATCGATGCGCATTCCCCACCCGCGGTGGAACGCACCGTTGCGGTAGTCCCAAAACGTGTAGGGCTCGCCCTTGAGTGCGCGCGGCATCACCTCGGAAAGCCCGATCGATTGCACATCCGCCAACGCTGAACGCTCCGCCGGGGTGACGTGCGTGGAGTCGGTGAACAACGAGATGTCCCACACGTCCTCATCACGCGGTGCCACGTTGAAGTCGCCGGTGAGTGCGTACGGAAGATCGGGATTGGCAGCCAGCTCGGCAGCGGCGGTGGCCTTGAGTGCAGCGAGCCACTGCAACTTGTAGGCGTAGTGCGGATGGTCGGGTTCGCGGCCGTTCGGCACGTACAAACTCCACACCCGCACGCCATTGCACGTCGCGCCAATCGCGCGGGTCTCCACAACGTCGTCGTACGCGGGTTGATCCGTGAGATCCAAGGTGACATCGGAAAGTCCGACTCGACTGAGAATCGCCACCCCGTTCCAGCGGCCGTTGCCGTGCGCAGCCACCTCATAGCCCAGCGCCTGGATCGGCATCTCCGGGAACGCTTCGGCGGTGCACTTCAACTCTTGCAGCGCCACCACGTCCGGCTGTGCAGTCTCGAGCCATTCGACCACCCGCTCGATTCGAGCACCGATGGAGTTGACGTTCCACGTAGCGATCCGCACTCGTGAACTCTACGACCCCACGCCCCGCACGCCTCCCCGATGCGGTGTCAGGCGTGGCCGCAAAATCGTTCCGATTGCGACCACAACCGACACCGCATCGGGGGTCGGGGGTGCCAACCAC
>JAQCBM010000130.1 GCA_027729865.1 Actinomycetota bacterium | reverse complement strand
GGTAGTCCTCTTTTGCCGGGCCCGCGCCACGCTCGAATTGCATGAACACCAGGTTCCACACCTCGAGGTAGCGGCTTTCATCCGCGATGGGGCCGCCTTCGATTCCGTACTCGGGCCCACGGTCGTAGTAGATCTCCGAGCACGGCCCGCATGGACCCGGAACGCCCATGGACCAGTAGTTGTCCACCTGTCCGCGGCGTTGGATGCGGTCGAGAGGCAACCCGACGTCTTTGTGCCAGATGTCGATGGCTTCGTCGTCGTCCAAATAGACCGTGACCCACAGTTTCGACTCCTCGAAGCCATACCCACCGTCTGCTACCGGCTTGGTCAACAACTCCCAGGCAAAAGGAATCGCCTTCTCTTTGAAGTAGTCCCCGAAGGAGAAGTTGCCCGCCATCTGGAAGAACGACGCGTGCCGGGTGGTTTTGCCGACTTCCTCGATATCGAGGGTGCGCACAACCTTCTGCACGCTCGTTGCACGCGGGTACGGCGGGGGCGCTTCACCGAGGAAGTACGGCTTGAACGGAACCATGCCGGCGTTGACGAACAGCAGGGTCGGGTCATCTAGGAGCAACGAGGCCGACGGCACGATTTCGTGACCGTTCTCGGCGAAGTAGCGAAGAAATCGCGTTCTAATCTCTGCGGAGTCCATCACTTGTCGCCTGTCGCGTCGTCCGAGGTGTCGGTACGGGGATGTGGGAGGCGTTTTTGTGATGTGGGCTTGTGTGATGTGCGTTCGTTGATCGAATTCGACACCTGGTTCACCGTTTGGGTAGCCGAGAGCGCCACCTGCTGGATGGTGAGCGCAACGCCCTGCTCCCGCGCCTGGTCGAGCAGCTCGCTGCCCTTGCGGTAAGCCCAGATTCCTCCGGCGGCACCGATAGCCGTCCACACGAGTCGTCGCACGGGGGCAAGCCTATGCACCGCCCCATGGACCGTGCGCGGTCGCGCTACCCCGCCTACGAGTCAGTCGCTGAATCGGTCTCCCCAATGCGTCCGTTCCTGCGATCGGCAAGCCGGCGCGCGATCTCACCCCATCGCGCCTCGGCCCCGTGATCGGTAGGTAGGTAGTACTGCGCTCCGCGCAGAACCTCCGGCAGGTACTCGGCCTCCGCGACACCACCAGGAACGTCGTGCGGATAGATGTACTCCTGGCCATGCCCTAACGCGGCTGCGCCCGGGTAGTGAGCGTCGCGCAGATGCATCGGAACGGTTCCGATCCGACCCGATCGGACATCGGCAATGGCGGCATCAATACCGCGATACACCGCGTTGGACTTCGGCGCCAAAGCAGCGTGGACGGTGGCGTGCGCCAAGATGATGCGGGCTTCGGGCATTCCAATCATTGCGACCGCCTGCGCCGCGGCAGTGGCGGTCTGCAGCACGCTCGGTTCAGCCATACCGATGTCCTCGCTGGCCAAGATCATCAAGCGACGCGCAACAAAGCGCGGATCCTCACCAGCTTCGAGCATGCGTGCCAGGTAGTGCAACGCCGCATCAGGGTCACTCCCGCGCACGCTCTTGATGAATCCGCTAATGACGTCGTAGTGTTGGTCGCCGTCCTTGTCGTACCGCACAGCCGCGTGCTGGACAGCGGATTCCACTGTCTCGAGGTCCACCACACCACCGGGACCCACACCAGCGCTGGCTGCGTCAAGCGCCGTGAGGCCTCGCCGAGCATCCCCGGAACTAATGCGGACCAAGAAGTCGATTGCCTCATCGTTGACCGAGACGGCCCCAGCGAGTCCACGATCGTGGCTCACGGCACGGCGAAGAACCGACTCGATGTCCGCATCAGAGAGCGGCTGCAACGTGACGACGATGCTGCGCGACAGCAAGGGAGCAATGACGGAGAAACTCGGATTCTCCGTGGTGGCCGCGATCAGCGTGACCCATCCGTTTTCCACCGCAGGCAACAGTGCGTCTTGTTGACTCTTGCTGAAGCGATGCACCTCATCGACGAACAAAACAGTGCCCTGCTGCTGCATGCGAAGGCGATCTCGGGCTTCCTCGATGACCGCGCGAACGTCCTTCACGCCGGCGGTGACAGCGGACAACTCGGTAAACACTCGTCCGGATTCGCGCGAAACCAAGGTGGCCAGCGTGGTCTTTCCCGTTCCCGGCGGACCCCACAGGATGACCGAGACAGCTCCGCGGTCACCACCGGTCAACAATGAACGCAGCGGAGAACCCTCAGCCAAAGCCGCCTGCTGCCCCACCACTTCGGCGACGCTGCGCGGGCGCATGCGCACGGCCAAGGGTGCGTCGTGCCGATCGGCCTGCTCTCGATCGTCGAACAACGTCATGTCCGGTCCCGAATCAATCGAGCTTCTGGGAAGCGTCTTCCTCGGAATCCTCGTGCGCATCTGGATCTACGTCGATTCCGGCCTCGGACCGCTGCTCGGCGGTGATCGGCGTGGGCGCCCCGGTCAGCGGATCGTGACCGCCACCGGTCTTGGGGAATGCGATGACGTCGCGCAGCGAATCGGCGTCCGCGAGCAGCATGCAGATGCGGTCCCATCCGAAGGCGATGCCGCCGTGGGGTGGTGGTCCGTACTGGAACGCTTCGAGCAGGAAGCCGAACTTGTCCTGGGCTTCTTCCTCCCCCAGCCCTAGAACCTCGAACACGCGCCTTTGAACCGATCCATCGTGAATACGGATGCTTCCACCACCGATCTCGTTGCCGTTGCACACGAGGTCGTAAGCCCACGCCAGTGCCTCACCGGGCGCGGAGTCGGTTGCGTCGAATCGGTCGATCCAGTCGGCGTTCGGTGACGTGAAGGGGTGGTGGACCGCCGTCCACACCCAGGCGCCGGAATCGTCTTGCACCTGCTCGAACATCGGCGCATCGACGATCCACACGAAGGACCATTCCGACACGTCGATCAAGTCGAGTCGTTCAGCGATCTCCACGCGGGCCGCCCCGAGGAGTGCACGCGCTTCACTGGGGCGACCAGCGGCGAAGAAGACCGCGTCCCCTGCCGATGCACCCACCGCAGCCACCAGACCCTCGCGTTCGCCATCACTCAGGTTCTTCGCGACCGGTCCACCCAGTGTTCCGTCCGCATCGACAGTCACGTAGGCGAGGCCCTTGGCTCCACGCTGCTTGGCCCACTCCTGCCAAGCGTCGAATTGTCGACGTGGCTGATCGGCGCCCCCGGGCATCACCACGGCGCCCACATACTCGGCCTGGAATACGCGGAAGGGGGTGCTTGCGAAGTAGTCCGTGAGTTCGACGAGTTCAAGGCCGAATCGAAGATCGGGCTTGTCGCTGCCGTAGCGCCTCATTGCTTCGGCGTAGGTCATGTGCGGGATATCGCCGATTTCGTAGCCACCCACCTGCGACCACAGCGCCCGTACAACGGCCTCGCCCACTTCGATGACATCGGCCTGTTCGACGAAGCTCATCTCGATATCGAGTTGGGTGAACTCCGGCTGGCGATCGGCACGAAAGTCCTCGTCGCGATAGCAGCGGGCGATCTGGAAGTACCGCTCGATGCCGCCCACCATGAGTAGTTGCTTGAACAATTGCGGCGACTGCGGCAATGCGTACCAATGTCCCGGCTGCAATCGGACGGGAACCAAGAAGTCGCGTGCACCTTCGGGCGTGGAGCGCGTAAGCGTGGGGGTCTCGACCTCCACGAAGTCACGCTCCAAGAGCACATCCCGTGCCACCTGGTTGACCTTGGAGCGCATCCGAAGTGCGTCTCCTGGGCGCTTGCGGCGAAGATCCAGGTAACGGTGACGCAGTCGCACTTCATCACCCACGTTGACTCGGTCATCGATGGGGAAGGGCAGCGGCGCGCTGGTAGAAAGCACGGTGACGTCATCGGCCATGACCTCGATAGCGCCGGTGGGCAGGTCAGGATTCTCATTTCCATCGGGTCGGATCGAGACCTCACCGGTTACCTGAATACAGAACTCATCGCGCAGTGGGTGCGCCACTTCCGGTTCACGAATCACTACCTGGACGCGACCTGAGGCATCACGAAGGTCGATGAAGGCAACACCACCGTGGTCACGACGCGATGCGATCCACCCAGCGAGGGTGACGTTTCTTCCTGCGTCTTCCGCGCGCAAGGTTCCGGCACGGTGGGTTCTGATCACTGCGATTCCTCCATGATGGATCGACGAAGCTCGCCGACCACCTCTTCTCGGGTCATGGCTTGCTGGCTTCCTTGCTGCATATCCTTCACCTGCACGTTCTGCGCGGCGACTTCGTCTTCGCCGATGATCACGACCCGCGGTGCGCCGCTTTTGTCAGCCGCCTTCATCGAACCCTTGAGTCCACGCCCGCCGTAGGCCATATCGGCGCGGATGCCAGCTTCGCGAAGCTCGGCCAACAGTCCGACTGAGACGTGGCGTGCGGCATCACTAATCGGCACCACGAATACGTCCACGCGTGGTCCGGCGCCCACGTCCAGACCCTCCGCTTCACATGCCAGCAAGGTCCTATCGGTGCCAAGCCCGAAACCGATGCCGGACAAGGCGTCGCCACCCACAGACTCCATGAGTCCGTCGTAACGTCCGCCGCCGCCGATTCCCGACTGGGCACCCAGCAGTTCGTGGGTGAATTCGAAGGTAGTGCGGGTGTAGTAGTCCAGTCCTCGCACCAAGCGGGGCGCCTCTTGCCACTGAACACGGGCATCGCGAAGGAAACCACGCACCGAGTCGTAATGGTCGCGACATTCGGCACACAGATGATCAACCATGAGTGGCGCGTCGCCTAGTTGATCGTGAACTTCCGGGCGTTTGTCATCCAACACGCGCAGCGGATTTAACGCAGCACGCGCACGCGTGGGCTCATCAAGATCAAGCTGTGCGAGGAAATTCGTCAAGACCTCGCGATACGCAGGGCGGCATTGGGCGCACCCCAAACTCGTCAGGTCGAGTCGGTACTGACGCAGCCCCAGGCGGCGATAGGCCTCATCGGCCAGGGTGATGACTTCGGCATCCAAAGCCGGGTCATCACCACCAACGGCCTCGATTCCCACCTGCTGCAACTGCCGGTAGCGCCCATGCTGCGGACGCTCGGCGCGGAAGAAAGGCCCGGCGTACCAGAGCTTGACGGGAAGAGTTCCTTTGTCCAGCCGATTTTCGACGATCGAACGGATAACTCCCGCGGTTCCTTCTGGCCGAAGGGACAGCGAGCGATCACCTCGGTCGGTGAAGGTGTACATCTCTTTACTGACCACATCCGTGCTCTCCCCCACACCGCGGACAAAGAGCGCCGTGTCTTCGAAGACTGGCAATTCGATGTAGCCGTAGCCGGCGTGCTGGGCTGGGAATGCCAGCGCCTCGCGAACGGTCAGAAACGCACTCGAGCGCGGCGGAAAGTACTCCGGCACGCCTTTGGGTGCTTGGAACTCGGGCATGGCTAGAGCCCCCGGGTGGGCGGGTTGCTGGGCCCACCGTCCGCGGCTGCCCGCAAGAACGGGTTCGCTGCGCGCTCGTCACCGATCGTGGTCTGCGCCCCATGCCCGGGCAGCACAATCACCTCATCACCCATCGGCCAGATGACCGTACGAAGGCTCTCGTCCATGGCGCGCGAATCACCACCGGGTAGATCCGTTCGTCCGATGGATCCTTGGAACAGCACATCACCGGACAACAGCACGTCCACGTCCCCTTCACGCGGCACGTCGAAGACCACAGAGCCTTCCGTGTGACCGGGGGCATGACGAACGCCTAGGCGAATACCGGCGATATCGACTACCGCCCCTTCCTGCGGCAGTAGTCGAACATCGGACGGCTCGGTCAATTCCAGTGAGTCCTTGGTCATGGCCAGAAGTTGTTCACGCGCCGCCACCATGGTGCTACCGGCGGGG
>JAQCBM010000129.1 GCA_027729865.1 Actinomycetota bacterium | reverse complement strand
AACCGACGCTGGCGTAGTCCCTCGACATCTTGAGCGCGCCGTTCTCAACGCCGTACGGCGCAAACCGTTTGATCCGGTTGCTCGGGCTCTGGAAGGTGCTGCAACAGAAGCCAAGTCGAGACAACGAAATCAGGCGCTTAGGACAGAGGTCTTGCGCCGATCGGGGGGCACCTGTGAGGTCTGTCAAACGAACTTCGCTCGTCTCGCAGGCGGGCTTGGTAGCCGGTGCCTCGTAGTGCACCACACCAAGCAGCTACGTGATTACGACCAGCCAAAAGAAACGCGGCTCGACGACCTCGCTGTCGTCTGCGCAAACTGCCACATGATGATTCACGTCGATTCCCGGCGTGCGCTCTCAACGCGGCAGCTAAAGAAGCGGCTCGGAATCCGGCCCTGACTCATTGTTCTTAGGGCTGGCTAAGCGACTCGGCCACGGTCAAAACGGCGGCGTGCTACCGGATTAGCGTGCGAGAGAGCAAGTTTCGGAACGAGGAGAAAGTGAACGGACCACATGGGAATTCTCGTACCGCACGACTTTTCTCTCGACAGCCTCAAGAACGACGAAGAAGGGTTCGTCGTCAGAATTCTCCGAGATCGGTTACCGGATGGGTGGTATGTGATGCCGTCCGTCAGACTGACGAGTGCTTCACAGGGCAGAGAAATTGATGTCGTCATTGCTCACGAGTCACTCGGGCTTGCGGTCATCGAGGTCAAAGCCCATGCCCGGCCAGAGATCAGGGATGGCAAGTGGTACTCGAATAACGAACCGATGAAGCCGCAGCCGGTGGCGCAGGCACGAGAAAACAGTTACGAGTTACGGGAGCAGCTGCGAGCGATGCACCCGTCGCTGGACAAGGCAACCGTTGACTACGCGGTCGCGTTCCCGAACGTGTCGGCAGTGAACGGCCAGTTGCCATCTGAACTGGATCGCCGACAACTGTTTACGCGCCAAGAATTCGACGACTGTGCCGGAGCGGTTGAGGCTCTGATGAAGCGCACCTACATGCGTCCTCTCGGCCGTGATGGAGTCGCATCGCTTGTGAAGCTTCTGCTTGGCGACTGCGAGTTTGAGTATGACGCTGAAGCCCTCGCTCGATACGCACGCCGCCGACTCGCTGAAATCAGCGAACTGCAGGTGAGCGCGCTCGAATCGTTAGACGCGAACCGCCGCGTGTGTGTCACGGGGTCAGCAGGAACTGGCAAAACCCGACTTGCAACACTGTGGGCCCGACGCGCACTCGCACGCGGCGAGCGGGTCCTCGTCACGTGTTTCAACTTGCCGCTCGCGAATCACCTTTACGAACGGCTGGGCGGCGACGAGAACATCACCGTCGAGGCATTCAACGATCTCGCATTGCTCCTCGACGGCATGCCAGAGATCGAGATTCCCGACGAACCGTCGAGCGAGTGGTGGAACGAAACATTCATCGGACACCTCTTAACCAACTGGCCAAGGGTCACAACACGGTTCGACACCATCATCATCGACGAAGCACAGGACTTTCACCCTGTCTGGATCAGCCTGCTCGAAGGCCTGCTTGACCGCAACGGTCCCGGACGGCTCATGATCCTCGCCGACACCGCCCAACAGATCTTTGACCGTGGATTTCAGTTACCACTCACCACCGATGGCTGGTCTCTCTGTGAGTTGCGGTTCAACGGTCGCAACACTTTTCAGATCGCATCACTTCTCCACCGCGCGTTCGGTGGTGCAATCGCCCCGATCGGCGGACCCGAGTCCGAATCAGTCCGTTGGATTGAAGCATCGACAAACGACGAAATCGTTGAGGCAGTCGGCGATGCGATCGATGCCCTTGAGGACCGTGACCATGACGCTGAGACCGTCCTCGTGCTCACCGTCCGATCCGCTGTCCGAGACATGCTTCAGCGTGAGTTCTCACTCACCACGTTCGATGACGAACAACCCATGTCAATCGTCTGCGAAAACGTGCACCGCGCGAAGGGTCTCGAATACGACCACGTCATCTTTGTCGCGCACAACCCGTACGGTCCTGTCGCCGACGACTTGTTATACGTGGCCGCGAGTAGGGCGGTCATGAGCTTGACCGTTATCGGCGACAGTGACGTCGCCGATCGACTCGGCCTCACTGCCCCGGCCTGAGATCTCACCGGAGCGCGGGACTCGATCGCCTAATCGGCGCTTGAGAATTGCGAACCGCAATTTGGGCACTCAGCCTCGCCGCCGATGACGTCAAGCGGTAGTTCACCGCAGTTTGGGCAAGGGTCCCCGTCAGAAATGAGCATTTCGATTCTCCTCACTGTCACGCGGTGTCGCGCCACCCCATACCTGTTGCCGACATGAACACCCGTAACTCGTCATCGTCCAAAACGCAGGTCGAAGTAATTGCTGCGCTGGTGAGAGGGTCAGCGAAGCCAAGGCGACGCGTGAAGTCACACTCCGGGATGCAGTGAAGGCGTCGCGACCAAACATACGAGGCCCGGTCGAGCCCATTTGCCGCCGTTGGACGGACCGGGGTACGTGATCCTCGTCGCGTCCTGCCGGCGCGGCTCGTCGTCAGCGGGGCGACAAGCCACAGCCCGTCACCCTGGCTGCTCACCACCACGACGGGCCGCTCCTTTGGTGACGTCCACTCGATGTCACCGAGCCGGTAGAGCTCGGCCAACATGACCTGGCCCACCGTGATGGACAGCAGACCCGTCATCATGCTGCCTCCTGCGACGAGTCGAGCGAGGAAATCTGCTTGAGGTACTCCTCGGCAACAAACCATGCCATACGGCCCATCTGGTTCTTGTCGAACATCAGGATGCTGCCGTCGTCGCAGAGCTCAAGATGGAAGTCCAGGTGCGGCACTCCAAGTTCGAACGCCAGAGCGCGAATTTCGCTGAACACATCGGCCGAGGGGCGACGAACGCCGGCCCAGAACTGAACGACGCTCGCATCGGAGATCCACACAGGCGGAGGTGAGCGACGAGGACCCGAAGGATTCGTCACGCTGAACGTGAGAGCAACCTTGCCGCACCCAAAGCTCACCTTCATTCCGCCGACCGAGACCGCCTTCACTTCGGCCACGTCCTCGGTGACGTAGCGCGAAGTCGCGAGCCAGCCCGAGGGTTCACTGATCAGCTCGACATAGAGGAACCGGTTGCGCTTCTTCGGGTTTGTGCCAATTACCCGGAGCCAAGACCCATCGAGCACAAATTCCGCGCCCGGAACATTCGAGCGTCGACCATCCGCGACCGGAATGCGGACCGTTCCGATGAAGTCGCCAACTGCGAAGTACTTGATGTCGTCGTCGAACAAGCTGACCGTGCGGGGCGAGTCGTTCCGCGGGCTCAACGTGCGACCGCTTCCGCGGTAGAGACCGAGACGACCCTTGAGATCTGACAACAACGCTTTCGGCAGTGCATCGACGACACACCGCGGGATCTCCCCGAGGCAACCCAACAGCGGGCGGAGACACTGCGCGTCGACGTGCTCTGCGACCATCGGCATAGCCGACCTGGGAGTGATTTCGTCAAGCACCGTAAGCGGCGGACGACCGGTCTGCAGACTCACACTGAGCGGCGAATCATCGAGGACAAACACCACGATGGAACGGTGCCGCCTGCCAACCCGTCCGAGGTACTGCTTGGCCTTCCCTGCGGTCAGCGGAGATCCCACAAAAATGGCGACCTCAAGAGTGCCGAGGTCAGCACCAACGCCAAGTGCCTCGTTTGCGACGGTCACCCGAGTCTGACGGCTCATGATCGACGCCTCGATCTCGCGGCGCTCCTCATCGGGGGTGTTGCCGGTGTACCGGCGAATTTTTCTTACCTCGCTACCCAGTCCAGCAGCAGCAAACGCTGACGCGATTGCGTCGTGCGCTTTCGCCACCTCGCTCGGCGAGGTCTCAAACACGAGGGACATCGGCGCCAACCCATTGTTTGCCAAGGTCAAATGCGTCAGCAGCGTGGCTGCATGCTCGACCGAAGTCTGGCCAGCATCGGGAGACACAACGAACAGATCGCGCTCGCTCTGCCCGCAGCCCGCATTAACGATCGTCAGCGGGTTGCTGCCGCCCGTCACACGGAAATGCCACTCGCTGGTCTCGACACTGGTTGCTGATGCAGCGAGAACCTGGGGACGCTTCGACGACAACGCCGAGACAACTTCGATCAGCGCGCGCTGTACCGGTTCAAGCTTCGTCTGCTTGTGGCCGGAATGGCAGTCCAACTCGTCGATGACAACGAAATCCACCTGGCCGAGGAACGACCGCCAGCGTTTATGGCCACCCTTGTCATGGTCCAGAAAGTGCAGCTTGGCCATATCTGCGTTCGTGATAACGATGTCAGCCTGCTTCTGGATGATTTCGCGTGACGGCTCAGGCGTGGCGCTGTCGAAGCGGCCAACCGTCACGCGTGATGAGCCGAACGACAATTCGACTACCTGCGGTGCTACTTCGTCACACTTGTCACACGTTGCCGTCAACTCATCGATGTACTGAGCTGCCAGCACGAGCCTCGGGGTGACGACGATCGACCTCCGGCCGACCAGGGCAGCTTCGACAATCGGATACAGCAACCCGACCGTCTTCCCGCTCGCGGTCGGAGTGACCTGCACCACGTCATGTCCGAGACGAGCCGCCTCCAATGCTTCAATCTGGTGGGGATACAGCCCGTCCTTGAACCGGTCACGCAGCGCGTCGTACAACGGCCCCGTGAAGTCGGCGGGGAGCGGGCCAAAAGTGCGCGGAACCATGTCGACGTGCTCGTGACTTACGACATTGGGGAGGAGCGCGAGCGTCGACACCAAGGAGGCAATGTCACTCTGACCGGGCCGTGACGGCCGGTCGTCCACAAGATTCTTGAACAGCTCCCTCGTGCGGTTGACCGACTCCGCCACCGGAACTGAGCCGTTCTCCACAGCAATCTCGATACAGACGTCGCAGTAGATGCCATCGTTGAGCCCCAGGGACCCGACACCATCCACCTTTTCCGAAGGAATCCACCCGCCCGGGTCAAGATTTCCGCCGGGATAGCTCAGCGACCGGCACTGGTTTCCAACCACCTGCCAATAGAACGGGAAGTGCTTGTTGGTTTCGCAGCGGAACGGATCCAACTCTCGCCGCATCACGCAGCCTCCCTCTGCTCGTCGGAAAAGTGCTCCAGCAACGACGGCACGAGTTCCGCTTTCAAGAACTCGAGAGCAGAGAGCGACAACCCACCACACACGCGCGCGTCGAGCCAATCGAACAACTCGGTGATCACGAGAATCGGGAGACTGATCAAAAGCGCCACCTCCTGACCAGACACAAACTCAGCGTCCTCCCAGCCATCCGTCACCGCATTCAAGGCGGCACCAATCGTCCACTCTTCGGTCAGAACGCCTCCATCGTCGGCAGATCCGTTAGCGGTGACGCCGACCGGCTCCCGACGAAGGTTGTGGATCAACGACCCAACGCGCTGAGCCGCATCAGCGGTGACCTTCACCTCGATCACCTCGACGCTGTCGTCCGCAGGTTCGGTCTCGAAGCGCGGAAACCTTGCCTCGCTCGGGGGGAGCGCCCTGACAGGGGAGTCGAGCCGAACAACTGACGCGAACGTCGTCCCAACCCAGTCCCTCAAGAACTCTGCAAGGGATTCGTCACCCGCGACAACGCAGATGGCCTGAAGAGTGTCAGCCAACGCCGCAGCGACATGTTCGGCAGAGATCTCACCTGCCGCAGCGGCCCGTTCGATGACGTACCGCAGATCCGGACGATCGCAGATGGCGTCCAGATCGGTGTCCTTGGCCACGAATGCGTACTCACTCGCGCTCTTCGCAATCCATTCGAGCGTGTCCGCAAGACGCGTGTCGATGACGACGTCGTT
>JAQCBM010000128.1 GCA_027729865.1 Actinomycetota bacterium | reverse complement strand
GATCGCCCCCCGATGCTGCGGCAATCGTGGGGCCAATCCGGGCAGAACTGGCCCCACGATTGACACAGCATCGGGGAAAGGAGGGAGGGGGACGGGCAGGGGTAAGCGAACCGGGGCACGCGAGGGGATTCGGTCACGGACCGAACCCGACACGCCGCGCTGGACAAAGTCGCTTGCGTAGCCCTTGCGCCGGGTCTATGGTTCTATCCCTAGATGTAGTAGTCACACCGTTGTGATTCCTCCACAGGTTGTGGTTCTACACACACAGGTCGTCCACAGGTGATCCCCAAGATCCCCCACAGACGGCCGAAAAGCCGGTTCAGATGTGACGAGAGTGACGGGAGGGGCCCATGAGGTGTCCATTTTGCCGCGCGGAGGATTCCCGCGTGGTCGACTCCCGTGTAGTAGAGGAAGGCGCGGCCATTCGTCGTCGGCGTGAATGCGCCGGTTGCGGCCGCCGTTTCACCACGGCAGAAACCGCTCAGTTGAACGTCGTCAAGCGTTCGGGTGCCAGCGAGCCCTTCAGCCGGCACAAGGTGGTCCTAGGTGTCCGCAAGGCTTGCCAGGGTCGCCCGGTCGACGACGACCAACTCGCGATCCTCGCCCAGCAGGTCGAGGACGCACTCCGAGCAACCGGCAACGCCGAAATCCCGGCCGAGGAGGTCGGGCTGGCGATCTTGGGTCCGCTGCGCGAGCTCGACGAAGTTGCCTACCTGCGTTTCGCGTCGGTGTATCGGTCATTCGATTCCCTGGAGGACTTCGAAGCCGAGATCGCACTGCTGCGTGCCGAAGGCGAACCGACTGCTGTTGAACCTGAAGTAACTGTCACACCCCAGCACGAAACTTCCCGCACCTAAGAGTTCCCCACTAGCCGTCCGCTCTGAGTGGATCCGCACCTAGAAGAAAGGCACCACCCATGTCCCAGACGACCAGCGCACCCGCCGGCTTCGTGCATAACACCCTGCGCAAGCCGGGTCTGAAGATGGAGCGGCTTTACACCACTCCCGGTGTGCATCCGTACGACGAGATCACCTGGGAACGTCGCGATGTGGTCCAGAACAACTGGAAGACCGGCGAGGTCGTCTTCGAGCAACGCGGGGTGGAGTTCCCGGACTTCTGGAGCGTGAACGCCTCCACCATCGTCACCACCAAGTACTTCCGCGGCGCCGTGGGCACCGACACCCGCGAGTGGAGCCTCAAGCAGCTCATCGACCGCGTGGTGCTGACCTACACCCAGGCGGGCAAGGAGCACGGGTACTTCCGCACCGATGAAGACGCCGAGATCTTCGAGCACGAGCTCACCTACATGCTCGTGCACCAGGTGTTCAGCTTCAACTCACCGGTGTGGTTCAACGTCGGCACCAACGCGCCGCAGCAGGTGAGCGCGTGCTTCATCTTGTCCGTGGACGACACCATGGAGTCGATCCTCAACTGGTACAAGGAAGAGGGCTTCATCTTCAAGGGCGGATCCGGCGCGGGTTTGAACCTCTCGCGCATTCGCTCCAGCAAGGAACTGCTGAAGTCCTCCGGTGGAACCGCTTCGGGCCCGGTGTCCTTCATGCGCGGTGCCGACGCTTCGGCAGGAACCATCAAGTCCGGTGGCGCGACCCGTCGCGCGGCGAAGATGGTCGTGCTCGACGTCAACCACCCGGACATCGAGGAGTTCATCGAGACCAAGGTTCGCGAAGAGGACAAGATCCGCGTGCTTCGCGACGCCGGTTACGACATGGACCTCGGCGGCAAGGACATCACCTCGGTGCAGTACCAGAACGCGAACAACTCCGTTCGAGTGTCCGATGAATTCATGCGCGCCGTCGAAGCCGACGCTGATTTCGGCCTCGTTGGCCGAAGCACGGGTGAGGTCGTCGAGACCGTCAACGCCAAGAGGTTGTTCCGGACGATGTCTGAAGCAGCCTGGGCCTGCGCGGATCCTGGTATCCAGTACGACGACACCATCAACGACTGGCACACCAACCCTGAGACCGGTCGGATCAACGCATCCAACCCGTGTTCGGAGTACATGAGCTTGGACAACTCCTCGTGCAACCTTGCGTCGTTGAACCTGATGACCTTCTTGAAGGACGACGACACCTTCGATGCAGAGAAGTTCGCCAAGGCCGTTGAGTTCGTCATCACCGCGATGGACATCTCGATTTCCTTTGCCGACTTCCCGACCGAGGCGATCGGCGACACCACGCGCCGTTACCGCCAGCTCGGCATCGGCTACGCGAACCTCGGCGCGCTCTTGATGGCTACCGGCTTGCCGTACGACTCCGACGCGGGCCGCGCCTTCGCCGCTGCCATCACCTCGTTGATGACCGGTACCGCCTACAAGCGCAGTGCCGAGTTGGCCGGTGTGGTGGGTCCGTACGACGGCTACGCCCGCAACGAGTCCGCACACAAGCGGGTCATGCGCAAGCACGCTGCCTCTAACGACAACGTTCGCAGCGTGTCGAGCTTGGATGGCGACGTCCTCAAGCTCGCCATCAAGAACTGGGAAGCATGCTTGACCACAGGTGAGAAGAACGGCTGGCGGAATGCCCAGGCTTCGGTACTCGCACCGACCGGAACCATCGGCTTCATGATGGACTGCGACACCACCGGCATCGAGCCGGACTTCTCGCTGGTGAAGTTCAAGAAGCTCGTGGGTGGTGGCTCGATGCAGATCGTCAACCAGACGATCCCGCGGGCGCTGCGCAAGCTCGGTTACACCGAGGAGACCATCGAGGCGATCGTGGAGTACATCTCCGAGAACGGTCACGTGGTGGATGCGCCTGGTCTGAAGACCGAGCACTACGCCATCTTCGACACCGCGATGGGTGCGCGCTCCATCTCACCGATGGGCCACGTGCGGATGATGGCGGCGGTTCAGCCGTTCATCTCCGGTGCGATCTCCAAGACGGTGAACATGCCCGAGAGTGCCACCATCGAAGAGGTCGAGGAGATTTACTTCGAGGGTTGGAAGCTCGGCATCAAGGCGCTGGCCATCTACCGCGATAACTGCAAGGTCGGTCAGCCGCTGTCCGATGCGAAGGCCGCAAAGGTCGATGCCCAGGTGGAAGCAGCGATCGAGGGCATTGGTCAGCCGATTCGTCGTCGGTTGCCCAAGTCGCGTCCGAGCCGCACCACCAGCTTCTCGGTTGCCGGCGCCGAGGGTTACCTCACCGCTGGCACCTACGAAGACGGTGAGCTCGGTGAGGTCTTCCTCAAACTCGGCAAGCAGGGCTCGACCCTCGCCGGTGTGATGGACGCCTTCTCGATCGCCATCTCCATCGCACTGCAGTACGGCGTTCCATTGGATGCGTTCGTGTCGAAGTTCGTGAACATGCGCTTCGAGCCGGCCGGCATGACCGACGATCCGGACATCCGGATCAGCCAGTCGATCATGGACTACATCTTCCGTCGCCTGGCGCTGGACTACCTGCCGTACGAAAAGCGCGAGGCACTCGGCATCTTCTCGGCCGATGAGCGCGCCGCCACGGTTGCTACGTCCTACGAGGCACCTCAGATCGCGGCCCCGACCGGCGACGTAGTGGTTGAGGAAGCCGTTGTCGAGCAGATCGCACCCGCTGCGGAGGCACCGAAGGTCAGCGCCGCGCACTCCAGCGCCGAGCTGCTCGAGGAGATCACCGGCACTGCATCCGATGCCCCGCTGTGCATGACCTGCGGCATCAAGATGCGCCCGGCGGGCAGCTGCTACGTCTGCGAGGGATGCGGAAGCACCTCCGGCTGCAGCTAGATCAAGGCGAACAACAGCACCAGTGGCGGGGCCTTCGGGTCCCGCCACTGGTGGTTTCGGTGGCCGCAGGGCAAGTAATCGGCATTGTGGGCGCACCCGGATTGGCCAAAGTCCGACGATTCGGGGACGGGCGCGTTACGATTTCGTGATAATTCCCGGCGGCAGGAGGTTCTCGTGAAGCGCAGGTGGGTAGCAATCGCGGCAAGC
This sequence comes from Actinomycetota bacterium, assembly GCA_027729865.1. Taxonomy (GTDB): domain Bacteria; phylum Actinomycetota; class Actinomycetes; order S36-B12; family S36-B12; genus S36-B12. Next base: position 1,892 of record JAQCBM010000128.1, on the reverse strand, counting down.
GGCGCATTGGCTTTGAGCCTTGCGGCGTGCGGTGGGTCGGATGAAGCGGCCACCGATGCGACCACTCCCACGGATGCGCCCACGGCGGCCCTGGATACCGAGGTCGATGAAGCCATTTCGGTCATCAACGCCTGCTCGACCTACTTCGCGTTCGACCTGAAGATGAGCGAAGCCAAAGCAGCCGCCGATGCGAAGAAGAAAAAGAAGCGTGACCTGCTCGCGGAAATGAAGGGTCTGTCGGACGAACTGGTCTTGGCTACCGAAGAGGCCTACATCTCCGGTGATCTTCCCGAGAGCGCGTTAATCAATGCCAACCGGATCCAGCGTAATTTGGGTCGTGTCGCCAACAAGGACGGCATAGACGGCATCAAGAACAAGCAGATGAACCGGATCGAGACATCGGCCTCACGCATCGAGCGCAGCTGTGAAGCTGCTGGCGACATGTTGCCGCAGGAGAACCTCGACGCCCGCTCCGCTGCCTAACGCACTTGCGCCTCACGCCCCTTGCGCAAATCACCAGTCGATCTTGCGCAAGTTCAACGTCGAGATTGCGCAAATTCGCGGTACGGGGTTAGGCCTCGTTGAAGATGTCGGGGTTTGGGCCGGTGCGCCTGGAGGTGTCCTCCATCCCTTCGATGGTGATGAGGTCGTCGGCGTCGAGCTCGAAATCGAAGACGTCGATGTTCGTCTGAATGCGGGCAGGGGTGACCGACTTCGGGAGAACGACGTTTCCGATCTGCAGGTGCCAGCGGATCATGACCTGAGCGGCGGTCTTGCCGTACTTGGCGCCGATAGCGGCCAGTTGGGCGTCGTCGACCAGACCGCCTGAAGCCAGGGGAGACCAGGCCTCGGTCACGATGCCGAGATCTGCGTCGATCGCGCGAACCTCGCGCTGGGGCAGCCACGGGTGCAACTCGATCTGGTTGATGACGGGCGTCACGCCGGAGGCGTCGATGACGTTCCGCAGGTGCTCGCCATGGAAGTTCGAGACACCGGCGCTGCGGGTCAGTCCCTGCTGCTGCAGTTCCAGCACCGTCTCCCAGGTTTCCACGAACAGATTGCGAGCCGGTGTGGGCCAGTGAATGAGGTAGAGGTCTACGTAGTCCAGGTCCAGGCGCTCAAGGCTCGCCTTCATCGCGGCAACGGTCTTGTCATGACCCTGATCGGTGTTCCACACCTTGGTTGTGACGTAGATGTCGTCGCGGGACAGGCCCGAGGCCTTGATCGCCCGACCAACACCCTCCTCGTTGCCGTACAGCGCCGCGGTGTCGATGTGCCGGTAACCGGCCTCGAATGCCGCGAGGCATGCGTCGGTGGCGACGTCGTCGGGCACCTGCCACACACCCAACCCGATCTGGGGGATCTGGGTATCGTCGAGAAGGCGGACGTTCGGGATCGAAGTCATGGTGGACCTTTCGGGTGTGGGGCTCAGTGACACAATCCTGTCATGGATATCGCGCAGCACTACCTGCCAGACCCGGATCGATACGACAGTCGCATGCCGTTTCGGCGGTGCGGTCGCAGCGGACTAGAACTGCCGGTCATCTCGCTGGGCTTTTGGCACAACTTCGGGGACGACAAACCCCTTGCTGGGCAGCGCGAGATCATGCACACGGGCTTCGACCTCGGCATCACGCACTTCGATCTGGCGAACAACTACGGCCCGCCCTACGGTTCTGCGGAGATCAACGCCGGGCGCATCTTGCGCGAGGATTTCGCGCGCTATCGCGACGAATTGGTGATCTCATCCAAGGCCGGCTGGGACATGTGGCCCGGTCCGTACGGGAACCTCGGTTCGCGCAAGTACATCCTGGCGAGTTTGGATCAAAGCCTCGAGCGTCTAGGGCTTGACTACGTGGACATCTTCTACCACCACAGGCCCGATCCCGAGA
>JAQCBM010000127.1 GCA_027729865.1 Actinomycetota bacterium | reverse complement strand
GGTTTTAAGGCTTTTTAATCCAGATGAAGAAGACTCAGAAGCAGGAATAAGTCTCTTCGAAATAGTACTTTTGACGCACATCTTTATCGGATCCGCAGCTGTTCTTCTCGGTATCTTCATTGCGCTTCGCGCGAATGGTTTCGTTCCAAAAATTTTGCAATTCCGAAATTACAAGACTCCGATGAGAGTCTCTTATGCCCTTTACATGGTGGCGATCCTGCTCGGTATATGGGTCTATGTGGCAATGCCCGACAGGGTCGGGGCTTGAGAAAGATCCGGGGATGATCGGTATTTCACGATTCTGTTCCGCGGCACCATCGAGGTCAGAGGCTGAATAGGTAATGCTCAACTATCTATTAAACGCCATGAAATACAGCGAAACTTAGTGATTTACAAAGCATCATTTGTGGGGAAGCAACTGATGTAAATGAATCACTGTCATCTTCAGTTTTACCCACTCGCCCGACTGTTAATCGAAGGGTTATTGGTTCGAGTCCAATTGGGGGAGCCACAGGCCGGCCCGGTAGGGCCGGCTTTTTGCTTACCGGTTCCGCCTACGCCATTCGCTGACGCAGCGTGGGCACCACAGCGAAGAACACGATGACGTGGGTGAACAGCAGCACGATTTTGGTGGACCACTCGGTATCGGCCTGATCGACCAGCGGAGTCGCGAAGGACAGCACCAGGACTATGACTGAGATGATCGCGAAGACACGCGGCCCGTTTTCCCTGTTTCACAGTAGGCCTGCAACGGCGCCCCCGCCGAAGCCGGAGAACATGCCGAATAACTGCTCTTTCAGACCTGGAGATTAGACACGAGGGAGGACGAATCCATAGCCCCACGCCGCAGCGACTGATTAGTGCAGGTGGTCAACAAACCACGTTGCTGCGAGGTCAGCCACAGTTTCCAGCGCACCCGTCTCTTCGAAAAGGTGTGAGGCTCCCGGGACTACGTCGATTCGGTGCTCGCAACGCAGCAAATGTGCGGCTTGCTCGTTCCACTCCAGGACTGCATCGTCCAATGCACCAACGATGAACAGAGTCGGGGCGAGCACCTTTGAAAGCCATCTATCGGCGAGGTCAACGCGGCCGCCGCGCGACACGATCGCGCCCACCCCATCGGGTTGCAGAGCGGCCGAGACCAGGGCGGCAGCGGCGCCGGTGCTCGCGCCGAACAGTCCTACTCCTACCGCACTAAGTTGCTCGTGATTACGCAACCAGGTGCGGGTGTTGCCCACGCGGTCGGCGAGTAGATCGATATCGAACACGTTCTGGCGACGCTGGCCTTCGTCTTCGCTTAACAGGTCGAACAACAAGGTGCCTAGACTTTGCTCGTTGAGGTAATCGGCTACGAATCTGTTCCGGGGACTGTGCCGACTACTCCCGCTCCCGTGCACGAACACCACCACGCCGTGGGCTCCGGCGGGGATACGGCAATGACCAGGCAGGCTCCGGCCTGCACCGATGGGTATCGCGACGTCGTCGTCGAACATGGCCTCCTTATTCACGGAGCAACGCCGTGACTTCGTCGTCGGAAACCTGCGGGAACACTTCGTACTGGCTGCCTACGCTGCCGAACCACTCGGGAATCTCCAGGCAGATCACTTCATCGCAGACTGCCGTGAGCCGCTCCACCGCCTGATGCGACCCGGTGGGCACGGCCAACACAACTCGCGCGGCGCCGAGATGCCGAGCAACTGCCACGGCCGCCTCGGCTGTGGCTCCGGTGGCGAGGCCGTCGTCGACGATGATGACCACACGGTCCGCGACGTCGATCAACTCGTTCCCATGGCGGTAGGTGTCCACGCGTCGATCGATTTCGCTGCGAGCCTCGCTGATGAGCCGATCCACGATCACCTCGCTTAGGTCGAGCGCGTCGATTGAGGGGTGATCGAGGACTACCGCGCCACCTTCTCCTACCGCGCCGATCGCGAACTCCGGGTTATGCGGTGCACCGAGCTTGCGGACGATCAACACGTCCAGGGGTGCATCCAACGCCTTGGCAACCTGAAGGCCGAGGGGTACGCCGCCGCGCGGTAGCGCAAGGACGACGGGGGTGGAATCAGTGAATTTGGTCAGTGCGCGCGCAAGATCCACGCCGGCCTGCTGTCGTGTGGAGAACATGTCACCCCCACACGTCAGTGTGCCTCAGGTGGGGCGCTAGCGATCGACCTTGCTCGACAGTGCTCGGTCAGCGATCAGGGTGATCAAGTTCTCCCAATCGGAATCGTCCATGGGGCGCTCACCTACATCGTCAACGATCTTGCCGAGTGTGTACGCCTGGATGAAGACCGCGAGCGTGCGAGCCTGCACCTGGGAATTAGCCCAGCCCTTGTCCTGCGCTTGAGCGATGCACTCGGTCAGAGCGTCGGTTAAGCGATCTTGGACGGCTCCGAGTTTGGCCCAAAAGCGAAGGTTGTGTTGAGCCATCGCGAGCATCCGGGCGCGATCGAAGCGGATGTCGCTACGTTTCCGATCTTGTGTAGCCCGTGTGACACCTTCCAAGAGCGCGAAAAACTCGTCGCGATCATGACTCATTTCGACGATGTTCTCGATCGCAGCAGTGGATGCCTCAACCCCGGAGGAGAACCGGTAGAGCATCGCATCTTCGAGGAGTTCGGTGAAGTCTTCGTAGTGGTGGTAGAGCGAACCACGCGAGATGCCGGTCTCCCGAAGAACGTATTCGGAATGAATGTCCTCCGGGGGTGTCGTGTCCATCATCTCCACGACGGCGGTCAAGAGCCGTTGTCGCGTGGGATGGTTGCTCACCTTCTTGGTCTTGGGCGTTCTCAACATAGTTAGAGAGTCTAGGCCGAACCACTGGATAAGGCCTGATCTAGGAAATCGAACGTGGCGTGGCGGATTCGGGTATCTATGCCGGACATTTCGTTCGCGATGGGAGACCAGACATCCGGGGGTGCCCCGACATTTCGGCCCAGGCGCTCCAGCCCGCCCGAGTCCAGCTCGATGTGAGCCTGGATTCCCCAGGCGTTTCCTGAGCGCAGGGCCGTGATTGCGTGCGGCATCTGACATAGCACCTCGCCCGTTCCGGCCGAGGTGATGATGTCCTCGTGCCACAGCACCCAGGGACCTCGATCCGTGCCGTCAAACCAGGGAAGCTCCCCCACCTTGCGGTAGAACCGCGGGCGTCGCTCCACTTTCCCACCGAGCACGCTCGCCAAAATCTGCGCTCCGAAGCACACGCCCAAGTAGGTGCGCCCGGGGTCGATCCACTCGCGGATCAGGTCCATCTCCGACGGCGCCCACGCTGCGCAGTGTCCGCTCGCAACGCTGTCGAGCGACCCGAGGACGATCAGCGCATCGGCATCTGGAATCACCGGGAACTCCTCGCGCCAGTAACGCTCGTAGGTCCACCCACGCTCGTCGAGCCACTCGCCGATCAAGCCGAGTTCATTGGCTACACCCTTATGGGCGAGGACGTTCGCGTGCGGCACTAGAAGCCCTCGCGCGCTTCCCACAACTCGGGAAAACTGTGCGGCTGCTGGAGTGTGGACGCCAAGTACCCCACACCACTTGAGCCACCGGTACCTTGCTTGGTGCCGATCGTGCGCTCCACCATCATCACGTGCCGGAAGCGCCACTCGCGCAAACTCACCTCAATGTCTACGAGTTGCTCGCACACGAGTCCTGCTTGGTGGCCGCTGTGATACACCTCGAGCACGGCGTCTCGCACGCGGGCGTCTGAGACGTAATGCTCCGTGACGTCGCGTTCAAGGATCTCCGCTGGAATAGTGAAGCCGGAGCCGTTCAGGTAGCCAAGTGCCGAGTCCCACAGGGAAGGTGCCTGCATCCGTGCTTCGACCTTCTCGCGGTGCTGGGGGAGGAGGTGAGATGCGAATCGCCCGTCACGTCGGCCGAGCAGGGCCTCGAGTTCGCGGAACTGAGCGGACTGAAAGCCGCTGGCGCTCTCAAGCCGACTGCGGAATGCACCGAATTGCAGAGGTGTCATGGTGATCAAGACATCGATTTGCTGAATGCACACCGAAAGAATCGCCTTCACTCTGTTGAGTGTGGCGAGTACATCTTGTGTGTCACCGATATCCATCTGGCGTTGTGCCTGCTCAAGTTCGTGCAGCAGTTGCTTGAACCACAACTCGTACACCTGATGGATCGTGATGAACAGGAGTTCGTCGTGCTCGGGTCCTTCGGAGACAGGTCGCTGCAATGCGAGCAACTCATCCACTGCCAGGTAGTTCATGTAGTTGAGGGCGTGGGATTGATCGCTCATGTGACTGCACTCTCTCTTAGGACGGCACTTTGGAAATCTCCTGTGGCGACGAGGTCTCGCAGGCGTTGGAAGCCAATGAATATCTCTTCGTAAGACGTGTAGAGCGGTGCCACGGCAACGCGGATTGTGTTCGGCTTGCGGAAGTCGGGAATCACGTTTGCCAGTTGTCGCATCGCCAGGGCAATTTGTGCTGCGTCGTCATGCGTGATTGATAAGTGACCACCTCGCATCTTCGCTTCGCGCGGAGTTTGGAGTCCAAAACCGAGCGGTGCCAACCAGGCGTCAAAGAGTTCGATCATGAAATCGGTGCCAGCTGCTGCCTTAGCCTCGATCGCAGCCATACCTGCACCTTCGATGATCGACATCGACGACGCCACACTAGTGAGGCCGAGGATGGGGGGCGTTGCGATCTGGAAGCCACGGATTCCCGGAGCTCGCTCGAACTTTGGCCCCATGACGAATTGATCACGTTGCGCGAACCAGCCCTGAATCGGTGCTTGGAGATCGTTGCTTGCATTGGCGTTCACGTATAGCCACCCCGGAGCTCCGGGGCCACCGTTGCAGTACTTATAGGTGCAGCCGATCGCGAGGTCCACGCCCCACTCATCGAACTGAAGGTCGATGGAGCCGACCGCGTGCGAAGCGTCCCAGAGGACATATGCACCGTGCGAACGAGCCACCTCGGTGAGCGCAGGAACGTCCTGACGAGCACCCGACCTGTAGTTGATGACCTGCAAACACACCAAAGCAACGTCGTCGTTCACATACTCGGCTAACAGATCAGGTGTGATGCACTCGAACTCGGCCACGGAAGGATCCTCATTGGGAATCGTGACGAGATCCATTCCCAGATCCGCCGCGATGCCCTGAAGGATGTAGCGGTCAGTGGGGAAGTTGGCCTCGTCGACCACGATCGTCGAACGCCCAGGCCGGTCCTTGATCGCAGCGAGCGCCAAGCGATACATATTCACCGACGTTGTGTCCGTCGCAAGCACCTGTCCCGGTCTTGCGCCGAGGACTGCCGATCCCAATCGATCGCCCACGGTCTGCGCCATGTCGATCCAATGGCTCCAACCCGTGACGAGTTCTCCCCCCCATTCCTCGACGGTCATCTTTTGCACAGCCTCGGCAGTTGCCTTCGGAAGACGTCCCAGTGAGTTGCCATCCAGGTAACACATGTCCGGATCGGCGATCACGAACTGATCGCGAAACCCCGCGAGCGGATCCGCACGATCCAGGGACCGTGCGTATTCGATATCGAGCGTCATGGTCAGTCGTCTCCAGCAGCGAGCAAGCGCTGGAGAATCGCCTCTGCCTTCGCCTTGTCCGGAACGAACAGACTCAGTTCCTTCTTGCGCGCGGCGTGGCCGGACTTCACATCGACCATGGATGGCGGTAGACCGAACTCCTGGGCAACCGCGGCCTCGATGGCTGCGTTGGCCCGCCCGGACTTCTCGGTTTCGCGCACAGCAACGATCAACTCTGGTGGATCCCCGTGGGCTCCGCCGATGCGTGGCCGTGAGGCCCCTGGATTGGCTCGGACAGTGATGGTGAACTCGGGCATCGAACTATCGTAGGAACTGCGGCCTTCCGAAGGGCACCCACGAGGTTCTTCCCC
>JAQCBM010000126.1 GCA_027729865.1 Actinomycetota bacterium | reverse complement strand
CTGTCCTTCGATCTCCTGCCACGTATTTCCCGCGCCCAGTCGATGGATGCGCTGACTTCCCAGGCCCTCGTTGCGGGCTACCGCGCTGCCCTGGTGGGCGCGGACCACCTACCGTCCTTCTTCCCGCTATTCATGACTGCGGCGGGAACGATCCAGCCGGCCAAGGTGCTTGTTCTGGGTGCTGGTGTTGCTGGTTTGCAGGCGATCGCGACCGCCAAGCGCATCGGTGCAAAGGTCTCGGCCTACGACGTCCGCCCGGCCAGTGCCGACGAAGTGAAGTCGATGGGAGCAACCTTCATCACCCTCGACCTCGAAGCCCTCGAAGGCTCCGGCGGTTACGCACGGGAGATGAGCGAGGATCGCGCGGCGCGACAGCGGGAGTTGCTCACGCCGTACATCGCCGACTCCGATGTTGTGATCACCACCGCGGCGTTGCCCGGTCGGCAAGCTCCCTTACTCGTCACCCGAGCAATGGTCGAGCAGATGAAGCCAGGTTCGGTCGTGGTGGATCTGGCCAGCGAAACCGGTGGCAACGTGGAAGGTTCACTACCCGGTGAGGAAGTCAAGATCGGGGAAGTCACCGTCTGGGGCGCCAAGGATGTTGCTAGTGAGATGCCGGTGCACGCCTCGCAGCTGTACTCAATGAACGTGGCGGCACTTGCAGCACTGCTCGTCAAGGACGAACAGTTCGTAGTGGATCTAGAAGACGAGATCCTCGAAGGATGCGCGGTCGTCTACGACGGCGATGTTCGAAACGAGGCAGCGCAGCAAGCGCTGCAGGGAGGTGCGTGAGCATGGACGGTATCGCACTGCTAACGATTTTCGTGCTGAGCGTCTTCGTCGGTTTCGAAGGTGTCTACCGTTTTGCACACCCCGCTGATGTCCGGCGCCAACGCTATCCACGGTGTGGTCGTGATGGGCGCCATCATCGTGGCCGGTGAGTCACAGCCGGGCTCGCTCGAGTTGTGGATCGCACTGGCGGCCGTGCTTCTCGGTGCGATCAACCTCGTGGGTGGCTTCGTTGTCACCGACCGGATGTTGGAGATGTTCAAGCCCAAGAAGCCCGCCGCCGCTAAGGAAGGCGGTGCGGCATGACAAACACGCATGTCGACCCCACCTGGGTTCAACTGAGCTACCTCGTTGCCGCGGTGCTGTTCATCCTGGCGCTCAAGTCGATGTCCTCACCGCGTACTGCGCGCACGGGTGTTCTGCTCGGTGCCGTGGGTGCGCTACTTGCCACGGTGGTTCTGTTCTTCAGCGGAATCGAACTGATGAACCTGGCACTGATTTTGATTTTCGTAGCCGTTGGTTCGGTGATCGGTCTCGTTGCTGCACGTCGAGTGAAGATGACCGCGATGCCGCAGCTGGTGGCGCTGTTCAACGGTGTTGGTGGCGGTGCGGCGGCACTGATCGCAGTCGTGGAATACCTCGTCGTCGGTTCCGATGACCTGTTGTTCTTGATCTTCACCGTTGCCACGGTCATCATCGGATCGGTTGCGTTCTCCGGATCGATCGTCACGTACCTGAAGCTCCAGGAACTCATGACCACGCGCCCGGTGGTCATTCCGCTCGGCAAGTGGATCACCATCCTTGTCGCGGTGGCGACGGTCGTCGGTGGCGTGTGGCTCATCGTTGATCCGCAGCAGTGGCTGTTGTGGGCACTACTCGGCCTGGGTCTGCTGTTCGGCGTGCTGTTCGTGCTGCCGGTTGGCGGCGCGGACGTGCCGATCGTTATCTCATTGCTGAATGCCATGACCGGCTTGGCCGTCGCTGCATCCGGCTACGTCCTCGGCAATGTGCTGCTGCTTATCGCGGGCACCTTGGTCGGTGCATCCGGCACGCTTCTCACGAACCTCATGGCCAAGGCAATGGGCCGCCCGCTCACCTCCACGTTGTTCGGTGCGTTCTCCGGCACCACAGCCGGAGGCGGCGGAACCGGTTCGGACCGCCCCGTCCGTTCGAGTTCGGCTAACGACGTCGCGATCATGCTCGGCTTCGCCAACAAGGTGATTCTGGTTCCTGGCTACGGCCTCGCGGTGGCGCAAGCGCAGAGCACGTTGCGCGAACTCGCGGACCTGCTGACCGAGAAGGGCATCGAGGTCGACTACGCGATTCACCCGGTTGCCGGCCGCATGCCCGGGCACATGAACGTGTTGCTCGCCGAGGCAAACGTGCCCTACGACCAACTAAAGGAAATGGACGAGATCAATCCGGAGTTCTCCGCGACTGACGTGGTGCTCGTGGTGGGCGCGAACGACGTCGTGAACCCGGCAGCCCGCACCGACAAGACCGCACCGATCTACGGCATGCCGATCTTGGATGTGGATGCGGCGCAGCAGATCGTGTTCTTGAAGCGGTCGATGCGACCGGGATTCGCGGGTATCGAGAACGAGATCCTCTTCGATCCCAAGACCACACTGCTGTTTGGCGACGCTAAGGATTCACTCACCAAGGTGGTCTCCGCGCTCAAGAACGTCTAACCGCCCACCTCCCACACCTAGCGACGTTCTTCCCGCTTACCGGGATGAACGGGTTGAACTTCCCGGATGTCGGGAAGTTCAGAGCATCGTTCCCGGAAAGAGGGAAGAACGTGTCAAGCGGAGTAAGGGAACTCTGCAGGGAAAGGTGCTGAGCGCGAGGGATTTCAGGCGACGCCGTAGAGGCGATCGCCCGCATCGCCGAGACCGGGGACGATGTAGCCCTTTTCGTTGAGGCGCTCGTCAAGTCCTGCGGTCACCACGGTGACATCAGCATCGGTATTGCCGTACGTCTCCTCCATATGCGCGAGTCCTTCCGGCGCGGCCAGCAGGCAAATCGCGGTCACGTCCTTCGCTCCACGATCGAGCAGGATGTCGATCGCTGCCACCAAGGTGCCACCGGTCGCAAGCATCGGGTCGAGCACGAATACCTGGCGGTCATGTAGATCGTGCGGCAGGCGGTCGGCGTAGATCGACGCTGTCAGGGTGGCGTCGTCGCGTACGAGACCCAAGAAGCCAACCTCGGCGGTTGGCATGAGCTTGACCATGCCATTGAGCATTCCCAGCCCAGCTCGCAATATCGGCACTACGAGGGGCTTCGGCTCACCGAGTTCGTAGCCTGTGGTGGGTGCCACCGGTGTTTGGATCTGCTCGGGATGAACAGTCAATGATCGGGTCGCCTCATAGGCGAGCAGCGTGACCAATTCCTCTGCCAGAAGCCGGAAAGTAGCCGACGACGTTTCCTCGCGCCGCAACCGGCTCATCTTGTGGGCAACGAGCGGATGATCAATCACCAAAGTTCGCATGAAGGGCAGGGTAGTCGTATGCGTGACGTAGATGTGCGGCTCATGACACGATCTACCCATGGGCACGCAGGTAGTCAGCGCCGACGACATCGACCAATCGATCGTCTTCTGGCGGGAGGAAGGCATCTGGCAGGTGTCTAGCATTCCTGCGGGCAACGCGGTGTCGATGGATGCGCTGATCAGTGCCCTGTCCCGGTTCCCCGGCGAAGGGGGCGTTTTCGGAGCCGTGACCATCGGGGATGACTTCTTCCTCCTGCTGCGAGAGAGTGCCCAGGGGCGATGGATCCTGCTGAGCGATGGGGCGGCGTCGTGGGACTGGTCACTTGCCGAGGAAGCCGTGGACATGCTCGGTTTGAGCGACGACGACGTTGAGGAATTCGAACCCGCTGGCGATGTTCGACTCCTAGAGGAATTCGGCATCAGCGGTGAAGAGATCGAACTGTTGTGCTCCAACGAAGACTTGTATCCGGATGAGCAAATAAGTCAGATCGCCGAACGCCTGGGCATTGCGGCGCAGTGGTCGCGCGCGAGCAGGTGATGGCTGGCGGTCGCGAGAACTTCGATTCGTGGATGCAACAAGCCCTGATCGAGGCGCGTGCGGCCGGGGAGCGCGGCGACATCCCTATCGGTGCACTGGTTGTGGATGCGAATGGGACGGTGCTCGCAGTTGCGGGTAATCGGCGCGAAGTCGATCGTGATCCAACTGCGCATGCAGAAGTCTTAGCTTTGCGTGATGCCGCACATCAACTCGGTGATTGGCGATTGTCGGATTGCACCTTGGTCGTGACCGTCGAGCCGTGCCCTATGTGTGCCGGAGCGTCGGTGCTCGCGAGAATCTCCACCCTCGTTATCGGTGCGTGGAACGACGAATACGGAGCTGCGGGATCCCGCTGGGATCTGGTTCGCGATCGACGGCTCAACCATCAGGTCGAGGTGGTGGGCGGCATTCGGGCCGAGGAATGCTCTGCGCTGCTGAAGGAGTTCATGGCCGATCAGCGAGGGGGCGACAACTCCCCCTCGTCCTAGAGTGTGGACCGATGAGCACCCTGGGACCTGTTCGCCGAACACCTGCGCGCCGGCCGCGATGGCTGGTGGCTGTGCTCGTAGCTGTGTCGATGCTCGTGCTGTTCGCTATCGGTTTTGCTGCATCCCTTCTTGTTGGTGGGCAGTCGAGTACAGGCGTGGTGGCTGAAGTGACCAATGAAGGTGCAGTCGATGGAGTCGTGGTTGAGGGGACCGCTGAACCCGAACCATGCGAGACCACACTCGTGGCTCCCGCGGAGACGCTGCCTCGAGCCGATTCAGTGGTGGTAAACGTCTTCAACTCCACGCAACGCGGCGGACTTGCCGGAACAACGGCTCAGGATCTGAGCCAACGGGGCTTTCGGATCAACAAAGTGGAGAACGATCCGCTCGGAGTATCGCTTCGCGGTGTGGGTGAGATCCGCTACGGACCTAACGGTGCCGATAACGCACAACTGTTGGCGTTCTATTTCCCGGGAGCGGTATTGGTCGACGATGGTCGGAGTGGACCGCGCGTTGATATCTCGTTGGGCCGTGGCTTCGAAGCAGTAGAGGATCAAGGGCTGGTCGCGGCCACGCTGGCTTCCCCGTCACCGTCGCTATCGGGACCGGGCTGCCCGGGCGAGTAGTACACGGACCGCATCACCGAAGGGTGCGAATGCGGGGTTCGACGTCTGACCTGCTTGGTAGCGGGCCCAAATTTGTTGAAGGATCACCGCAAGTCGGAAGAGGCCGTATACCTCGTAAAAGCCCCAGTTCACATCGGTGAAGCCCATGCGATCGCTGTATTGCTGCACGATCTGCGCGCGCGTGGGCATTCCGGGAAGATCGCTGGGCTGACGTTTGAGTGATGCGAACGCTGGATCGATATCGGCGTCGGTGGAGTCGATCCAATAGGCGAGGGCTGCTCCGACATCCATCAGTGGATCACCGATTGTTGCCATCTCCCAGTCGAGCACACCGATGATGCGTGGTTCGTTTCCCTCCGAGAGTGACGCCGAGTCCATCACCATGTTGTCCAGGCGCCAGTCGCCGTGGATGACACACGCTGCAACGTCTGCCGGACGGTTCGCCTCCAGCCAACTCATGACGTCCTCGCCATCAGGTACGTCGTCCGTTCGGGCGCGACGAAAGCGATCGGACCAACCGAAAATCTGACGGTCGACGTAACCGGGCCCCTTGCCCCAGTCCGCAAGGCCGGCCGCTTGGACATCGACCGAATGCAAGTCCGCCCAGCGATCTACATACACGCGCCCAACGTCGGCAGATGAGTCCGGTGTGAGCACGTACGAGTTGTCCGGTCGCAAGATGGTTCCATCGAGATAGTCCATGACGTAGAACGACGATCCGATCACGGATTCATCCGTGCAGTAGGCGCGCACAGTCGGGACATACGGGTAGGGGCCCGCTAGGTGCTCTAGGACATGGACCTCGCGTCCCATGTCGTGTGCCGACGCTGCCTTGGTGCCTGCTGGAGGGCGGCGCAAAACCAGACTGCGATCCGGATAGTCGAGCCGGTACGTCAGATTCGATGCGCCCTTGGTGAATTGCTCAACTGCGGGA
>JAQCBM010000125.1 GCA_027729865.1 Actinomycetota bacterium | reverse complement strand
GAGGAAGGCGACCCAATCAGTCCAGCTTAGGGCGCGTCTAGGGTCGCAGAGGTGCGCCGTCGGCACAACCCTAAATGACCAGGTTTCGCCACTAGCTGTTGTCATTTTCGTCACAAGTGCTACGAATGTCCAATTTGTCTAGTCACCGAGAACCCATGACCAGCAGGGCATCCGGGTGGGACGTGAAAGTCGCCCGATGGGTTGCGCCGAGCCCCTCGCCGTCAATTTGCAGCGGAACGACTGCCCGGCCGTCTTGGCCTTCAACGTCGCCCGGGCCGTCAACAGACATGGCCTGGACCGTGAAACCTGCCTGGTCGTGCCACACCACGATGGCGCCGGGCCGACCACCGTGGCCACGTCGGGTGCTGCCGCGGTGCGCCCTTGTCAGCAACCGGGTAGCTGCCCGAACCGTGGCGAGTGGTCCCAAACTGCGCAGGGCGAATACGTCGAGGCCGGTCTCGAACGACGCGTGTGGACACGGGTCAAGCGGAACGGACCCGAAGTAGGTCCACGGGGAGGTGTTCTGAATGATCGCTACCAGTACATCCTCGATTGCCGGGGACCCGGATCGAGCAAGGGTCATGGGAATGGACTGGCGGGTTGATATGTACTCCTGGATCGTCGTCAGTAGATAACGCCCCGGTGATGCTTTCCTCCCCGCGCGTCGTTGCCGTTCCATCGCCTCGATGATTTGGGCGTCCATCCCTAAGCCGGCGTTCACCACAAACCACCGCGAACCGTCGTCGTATGTCGCATGTCCCACACCGATGCGACGGAACTTCCCTTCGCGCGCTGATCGCAGCAGCGATCCGGTGGCCTCCACTGGATCGCCTGGAATGCCGAGGGTTCGGGAGAAGACGTTCGCACTTCCACCCGGGATAACTCCCAAGGCCGGCACCTGCGGACCCGGCCCATCCCGCAAGATCCCATTGACCACTTCGTTTACTACGCCGTCACCACCCAAAGCGATGACGGCGTCGAGGTGGTTGTCCAGCGCCCAGTTACCCAGATCCGCGCCGTGCCCGCGATGCGTGGTGAACGTGACCTCGAGGTCAAGTTCGTGCGCGAGTGCGCCGACGATCACATCGGCCGTTGCGGTGGAGGTGGTGGTGGCGCGCGGATTGACCACCAGCAGCGCCCGCATGTCGTGAAGCCTAGATCTAGGCTCGATGCCGTGGCCGTTCCCCGACACCCACTTCTCATCGGTTTGGCGATCATTGCTGCGGCGCAGGGGATCGCGCTGATCGGATACGCAGTCTTCGACATCGTTCAGGGCGTAACCGTCGGTCTCACCGGGCCTGAGGAAGTGTCGAATCTGCCCGGGCTCATCCTGCAAATTGCGATTTTCGCTGCCTTGGGCGTTGGACTGCTTTTCGTAGCCCGGGGATGGTGGCGCGCTAAGTACGGTGCGCGAGCTCCCTTCATCGTTGCGCAGTTGCTAGCGCTCGTAGTGGGTGTCCCGCTGGCGAGTGCGCCAGATGCCGGGACTCAGCA
This sequence comes from Actinomycetota bacterium, assembly GCA_027729865.1. Lineage (GTDB taxonomy): Bacteria > Actinomycetota > Actinomycetes > S36-B12 > S36-B12 > S36-B12. Next base: position 4,376 of record JAQCBM010000125.1, on the reverse strand, counting down.
GGTGGGAATCGTGTTGGTTGCCGCGGCAGTGATCGGCATCGTGGTTGCGCTCCTACCGCCGGTCACGCGGGTATTGATCGAGACTGGCGAGCGCGACGGTTAGGGGGTTGTGGCTTTCGTCGCACCGTCGTGCTGCAACGACGATTCGAAGGACACTGGCACGTCGAAAGCCGCACGCCTACTTGCCCGACGCAGTGCGATGAGGATTCCCCGACCCGCGACGATCACCAAGCCGGCGGCGAGTAGCGCGCGAGGGATATCGAAACCCAACGACGTAATGAGGCTGAAGCGCAGCCACGACAGCAAGTTTTCTGCGACCGGGGCCCCAGGAGAGAAGGCAATCAGCGGCGCGAGGTCAACAGTGAACGGCCAAAACCACAAGTTCAACGCGAAGCCGTAGGCCACCGAGGCTAACGCGGCATACGCAGCAACCGCCGCGATCTCGCGCCACGGGTGGATGCCCGCCCATCGGCGAACAATGGGAAGTTGAGCCAACAGGCCGGCACCTAGTCCGATCCATGCAGCAGCGAACATCTGGAAGGGAAGCCAGGGTCCAACGCCGCCGGTCACCAAAGCAGAGGCGAGAAGGGAAACAGCGCCGAGCACGAAGCCGAAACCAGGTCCCAGGGCGAATCCGCCAAGGATCAAGATCGCCCAAATCGGCTCGATACCCGCCACTCCTGTTCCTAAGGGGCGTAGCGCTGCGATGACCGCTGACAGGACACCTAGTAACGCGATCGACTTGGCGTCCATTGCGCCGTCGGCGAACTGGGCAAGCACCACAACCAAGATGACGGGCAGGAAGAGGGCGAAGATCAAGGGGGCGTCGCCGGAATGGGCCACGAGCGTGGAACCTGGAGTTGCGAGGAACGGCCAGCCGAAGGCGACTATTCCCAGCGCGCTGGCCAATGCGATGGCGATTGCCGACCGCGCGCCGATGGGTATCGCGCGGGATGTCCGCGTAAGAGTGCTCATGCGGAGTCCTCCCGCGCGTGTGTGCCCAGTGCGGTACGTACTTGGTCGACGGTGAGCCACCGCGCTGGAGCGAGCACCTTGGCAACTTGCGGAGCGAACATCGGCGAGGAAGTTGTGATGTCGACGGTGGATCCGTCCGCGACGATCTCGCCATCGGCGAGGATCACCACTCGCGTGGCGAGCTCGGCGGTTAATTCGACATCGTGGGTGGCGAGCACGATGGCGTGTCCGGCGTTCGCAAGGTCGGTGACGATCTCGGTCAAGCGTTGTTTCGTGTGGTAGTCCAACCCGCGCGTGGGTTCGTCAAGACAGATCAGCGGAGGGCGTGCGGCGAGCACGATGGCCAGAGCGAGCAAGAGCCGCTGGCCTTCACTGAGGTCGCGCGGATGCGTGGTGTCCAAGATCTCCGGGGCGAGAAGCGCCACGATGGCGCGGGTGGTTCCAGCCGGAGCGCCGGCGTCGCGATCGGAAGCGGTGCACTCCTCGAAGACGGTGTTTGCCTCCAGCAGGTCCCCTGGTTCTTGCGGCACAAGCCCTATGTGATGAACGAGGTCGGGGCCCGAGAGCGATCTCGGATCGTGACCGTCGATGCTTACGTTCCCTGCTGCTGGCTCGGCAGCACCCACGAGTGCATGCAGGAGAGAGGATTTACCTGCACCGTTTCGTCCCATAAGTGCAACGATCTCGCCGCGGCGGATCGATAGGTCAACACCTTTGAGTGCCATGACCTCGGGATACCGGATCACAAGATCGCGCATCGATGCGATCGTTGAACTTTCCGGGACAACTCGAACAGGTGGTGTGATTCCAGTTAGCAGTTGGCGCAGTGGCTCGGCTCGTCTACGAGCATCGCGAATCGTGATGGGCATCGGGTCCCACCCCACCGTCCGTGCGAGGTGAACAACCGGTGGGGCAATCGTGGCGCCGGCCAAGATGGTGGAGGGATCGCCGATCATCGGAGGAGTGTTGGGCCCTGCGAGTGCAACCACGCGATCGGCGTACTGCACTACTCGTTCGAGGCGGTGCTCGGCCAGCACCACTGTGACGCCGAGATCGTGCACGAGTCGGTGTAGTGCAGCCAGGACTTCCTCTGCGGCACCTGGGTCCAGCGCAGACGTTGGTTCGTCGAGGACGAGAACTGTGGGGTGCGCCGTCATGACGGCCCCGATCGCGACTCGCTGGCGCTGACCGCCACTGAGGGTGCGAAGCGGGCGATCGCGAAGGTCCTCTAAGCCCAGCAGATCCAGTGTCTCCTCGACCCGACGGCGCATCACATCGGGTGCGATACCTAGACACTCCATTGTGTAAGCCAGTTCCTCTTCAACGGTGTCGGTGACGAAACTCGCAAGCGGGTCCTGCGGGACCATGCCCACGATGTCGGCAAGATCGCGCGGGCGGTAGCGCGAGGTCGCGCGGCCAGCTATGCGGATCTCTCCGCTGAGGTACCCACCCGTGAAGTGCGGCACCAGTCCGTTGATGGACCCTAAGAGTGTGCTCTTGCCGCAGCCCGTTGATCCGACGACCAGAACGAATTCGCCTTCTGCAATCGACATGTTGACGTCGGTGAGAACCATGGGTCCGTCGGGGGAATACCGGAAGGACACGTGATCGAATTCGATCATGACGCACCCTTCGGTGGAGTTGGTGTGATGAAAGCAGGAATCATTGCGATGACCAGGCCGACGACGCTGAGTAGCGATAGCGAGGGCCACGTCGGGGGAGACACAGTGGGTGTCATCACGCTCGGTGAAACGTTGCTCGCAGCAACGAAAAGTCCAGCGACTATTGCACCGATAAGTGCGGTGCTGACGTCGCTCGCGTGCCAGACGTTGGGACGGTAACGAGTTCGAATACTCCGCCGCCCAGCAAGAATCATGTTGAGGATGATGAAACCAACGCCGAAAGCGATGAACGTTGGTCCCCACCAGGTGGCAGCGCCGGTGCCGAGGAGTCCGTACGCGCCGATCGTCGCGAAGAGCAAACCAGCAAGCAAGACGCCTGCGGAGAGGTTTCGTTCGGCGGTTGAGCGATGGCCGGCGCGACCATAACCACGGGAGTCCATGGCTGCGGCCAAGGTGATGGATCGATCCATCGCCCCGTGAAGTACGGGCATCGCTGCGGCTCCATATCCGCGAAGCCCACTGTCACTTCGACCACGAAGGCGTCGATTCGCACGAACGCGAGCAACGTCGCTCACCAACTGAGGTAGGAACGTCGCCGCAACCACGACGCTAACCCCTATCTCGTAGATAGCGGCCGGCACGGACTTCAGTAGACGTGCAGGTGACGCCAAGGAACTCGCAGCGCCCACCACGACCAAAATCGCGGCTAATCGAAGCCCGTCGTAGAAGGCGCCGAGGAGTGGTTCAAGCATGACGTCGCCACCCAGCCGCACACCCGCAAGCCAATCGGGCAAGGTCGCCCCAGGCATGGGAACAACCGTGGTGGTTCCGCCCGGCGCTCCGATCAACACCTGAGCAAGCACGCGGATCGTCACAACGAGGATTGCGAGTTTGACGAAGAAATTGAAGGACCTAGCCCACGGAGCAACCGGCTTGCGCATTTCGACGACCACGCCCGCGCTCACCATGAGTCCGATCAGCAGCAAGGGGTTGGTGGTAGTGCTCGCAGCAACCGCAAGTCCGGCAGCCCACGCCCACCAGGCAACCGGATGCAGCCAGCGATCATCCTGCTGTGTCTGCTTGCGTGTGCGCTCGCGCGATTTAAGTCGGGATTGAGTACGTGATCGCGAACGCGACGGTGTTACGACGGCCATCACGCGTGTTCCCGTCTGCGGTGACGCCAGATTCCGAAACCAACGAGGGCCAATACCGACACCGTTGCAGCTGTGATGAGCGGAGTGCCAGTGCTTGTGGACTCCGCTGGGAGTTGAGTGGAGCTGTTGACCACTTCCTCGGTGTTCGATGCGGATGCGTCCACCGCCGCAGCAGTGTCGATGGCTTCCGGTAACTCAACGAGGGGTGCGCACTCCTGAGTGGGATAGCCATTGACTCCGCACACGAACCCTGCGTCCATCCGAACCTCGGCGATCGTCTGCAGAATCTGTAATCCGGTGGAGTTGTTCGGGGTAACGACGCACTGCGTGATGACGGAGCCCGGTGCCTCGTTCTCGGGTGCCTCTTCCGTGCTACCGGGATCAATCACTACGGCCACCCGTTTGCCGTCCGTCGGTGCTTCGACATCGGCGCAGATGGCAGCGAAATCGGGGAGGGTGCCGGGCTGAATGCGCGTCGCGTCTCCTGCGATCCCGAATCGCCAGCCCTCGACAGCACCATCGCTAGGAACGCGGGTACCGCTGCCCTCCGTGGCGTACTGCCATCCAGTGGCCCCGGACTCCGCAGTCCAGTACGACCAGTACCGGTATGCCGTGCTGGCTTCTG
>JAQCBM010000124.1 GCA_027729865.1 Actinomycetota bacterium | reverse complement strand
CACCCAGACCGACATCGCCACCCGCATCGACAAGGTGATGGACGCCATCGAACGGGAGAACCCGGTCCTGAAAGGCGTCCTCCCGAAGAGCTTCGCCGCCAGCGAGATCCCGCAGCGCAACCTCACCGCGCTCATCGGCATCGTCGACGGCATCACGTTCGGCCGCGAAGACCACGACGGTCGGGACCGTCTCGGCCAGGTGTACGAGTACTTCCTCGGCAAGTTCTCCGGCATCGAAGGCCGCGCCGGCGAGGACTACACCCCACGCAGCGTCGTCGACCTGCTCGTCGAGATGCTCGAGCCGTACAAGGGCCGCATCTACGACCCCTGCTGCGGATCAGGTGGCATGTTCGTCCAGTCGCGCAAGTTCCTCTCCGCACACGGCGGCACCGGCGGCGACATCTCCGTGTTCGGCCAAGAGTCGAACGCCGAGACATGGCGGCTCGCCAAGATGAACCTCGCCCTGCACGGCATCGATGGCAACGTGGGTGACCGCGCTGACTCGAGCTTCACCGCCGACCTCCACCCCGACCTGCGAGCGGATTTCATCATCACCAACCCGCCATTCAATCTCGGCGAACGTGGCAGCACCGGCTGGGGCCGGGACCGGCTCATGGAGGACTCGCGCTGGAAGCTCGGCAAGACCCTGCTGCTGCCGCCGGCAACCAACGCGAACTTCGCGTGGATTCTGCACTTCCTCTACCACCTGTCCCCTAAGGGGTATGCCGGGTTCGTTCTCGCCAACGGCGCACTGTCAAACGTGAACCGAAGTGAAGAACTCGCTATCCGAAAGGCGCTCGTCGAAGCTGGTCTTGTCGACTGCATCGTCTCGCTGCCGATGAAGCTGTTCGCCAACACCTCGATCCCCGTGAGTTTGTGGTTCGTCGGACGGAACCGAGGTGCCACCGAAAAACATCGTGCTCGGGAGAACGAGACGCTATTCATCGACGCCCGCAAGCTTGGCCACCTCATATCGCGTCGGCAGCGCGAACTCGACGCAGCAGACATCGCCCGGATCGCAGACACCTACCACTCGTTCCGCAGCCTCAACCCGGCAAGGCCGTACGCAGACGTCGACGGCTTCTGCAAAGTCGCCACACGAGCCGATATCGAACAACAAGGTTTCGTCCTCACGCCCGGTCGCTACGTCGGCACTCCCGAGGCTGACGAAGACGAGCTGCCTGCAGCAGAGCGCCTCGAGTTGATCCGTAAGCGCCTCGTCGAGGAGCTTGACGAGTCAGCCGCAATCGAGATGCGGCTACGCGACCTCTTGAAGCAGGTGAAGGGCGATGAGTGAGGATTGGGTCGAGGTACGGCTCGGAGACGTTGCCCAAGCACATAAGACGGTCGTGAACCCCGCGCGGCTGGGCTCTTTGATCGTCGATCACTACAGCCTTCCTGCGTTCGACAACGGAAAGAGGCCTGAGCGGGTGCCGGCTGAGACGATCAAGAGCAACAAGCTGAACGTCCCTCCTGGGTCGGTTCTTGTCTCTCGTCTCAACCCGCACATCCCGCGAATCTGGACCCCGCGAGTGGATCCCGATACACCCAGCATGTGCTCGACTGAGTTCGCCGTGCTTTTACCGACGGCCTGTGAACCTGAGTTTCTGCGCTACTTCGTAGAGTCCGATGAGATTTACGGGAGGCTCGGCGAGTCCGTAAACGGCACGTCCAGCAGCCACCAGCGTGTCTCTCTCGATCACCTGCTCGACATGCGGGCCCCGATGCCACCTTCCGGTGATCAGCGCCGGATCGCCGAGGTGCTCAGCGCGCTCGACGACCGTATCGAGTCGGCGGCGCGACTGGAGAAGGTGCTTGGTGAGACAGTCCTCGCTGAGTACAGATTGGCTCTCCTCGACCGCGCCGAAGAGGAAGTCGTCTCGCTGGTTGATGCGGTATCGCTGATCAACGGTGGCGCGTACACCAAGGGCGCCGACGGATCGGGCCGCATGGTGATTCGGATCAAGGAGCTGAACTCCGGCCCCTCGGAGTCGACGGTGTATAGCAGCATCACTGTGCCGGACAACAAGACTGCTTATCCGGGCGACGTGTTGTTCGCGTGGTCGGGCTCCTTGGGCGTCTGGCGCTGGTATCGGGACGAAGCGATCGTCAACCAGCACATCTTCAAGGTCCTGCCCAAGAAGCACCCCGTCTGGATGGGATGGATCCACATCCTCGAGGAACTCGAACGGTTCCAGGACATCGCGGCGGGCAAAGCGACAACGATGGGCCACATCACCAAGGATCACCTCGAGCGCACCATGGTTCCGATCTTCTCAGCCGAGGAACTCGAAGCGTTGTCCTCTCGAGTGGAGCCTCTGTGGGACGCCCAGCTTCAGGCGGGCCGGGAGCTGCACACGCTTCAAGCGGTGAGAGCGCAGCTCTTGCCGGCACTCGTCTCCGGCGAGCTTCGGGTCGCTGCGGCGGAGGAGCTTGTGGAGGCTTCGACGTGAGCTTCCTCGACGAAGACGACATCGAACTCAACGCTCTTGACGAGTTCACCGCGCTTGGTTGGGACACCCGGTTCGGTCCTGACATCTCCAAGGGCTGCGCCGACGACGACCAGCGTGAACGCGACGAGTTCGATCAGATCTTCCTCGAACGACGCCTTCGTACCGCTCTCACTCGTCTCAACCCCGCCGCCACCGCCGAGATGCTGGACGAAGCGGTGCTGCGACTGCGCAAAGCCGAGTCGCAGAACCTTCTGCGCGAGAACCTGCGCGTGCATCGCCTCATCACCGAAGGGTGCCCGGTCGAGTACCGCGACGACGCCGGCGAGACCCGCGGGGTACGAGTCCTGTACGTCGACTTCGACGACCCGGGCAACAACGACTTCGTAGTTGTCAACCAGTTCGCGCTCAAGCGTGGTGCGAACAGCCGGCGGATGGACGTCATCGGGTTTGTCAACGGGATCCCGCTTGCGGTGTTCGAGCTGAAGTCCCCGACGAAGCGGTGGGCAACCACGAAGGGGGCGTGGCGGCAGCTCGGCACCTACCAGCGCGAGTTCCCCGAGCTGTTCGCGCCGTGCGCCATCCAAGTCATCGGCGACGGCCTCACCGCATCAGCTGGAACCGTCGGAGCGTCGCTGCAGCATTTCGCGCCGTGGAAGACGATCGACTCCGAAGACCTCGCGCCGGAGACGCTGACCGGGTTGCAGGTGCTGATCCGCGGCATGTTCGATAAGCGCCGCTTCTTGGATCTGGTGCGCAACTTCGTGTCGTTCGTGACCGAGGACGTCAACGGCACTGCCACGTTGATCCGCAAGGGTGCCAAGTACCACCAGTTCTGGGCGGTCAACTCGGCGCTCGAAGCCGCAGTGGTCGCGTCAGCCGACGGCGGCGACGGGCGTGGGGGCATCGTGTGGCACACCCAAGGGTCCGGAAAGAGCCTCGAGATGCTGTTCCTCGCCGGGAAGCTGATGCGCGACCCGCGGCTGAAGAACCCGACCGTGGTGATGCTCACGGACCGCAACGACCTGGACGACCAGTTGTTCTACGAGGTGTTCGCACCCGACGAGCTGCTCCCCGAGAAGCCCGTTCAGGCGGACTCGGCTGACCACATGCGCACCCTGTTGAAGCGCCCTGCTGGCGGGGTCGTGTTCACCACCATCCAGAAGTTCCGCGCCGAGGAGAAAGGTGGCCGCCACCAGCTGCTGTCTGACCGGCGCAACATCATCGTCGTCGCCGACGAAGCACACCGCACCCAGTACGACCTGATCGACGGGTTCGCCCGGCACCTCCGTGACGCGCTGCCGAACGCGACGTTCATCGGGTTCACCGGCACACCGATCGACGCAGAGGACCGCTCGACGCGGGAGATCTTTGGCGAGTACGTGTCGGTGTACGACCTGACTCGCGCTGTGAACGATGGGGCGACGGTACGCATCTACTACGAGTCGCGGCTCGCCAAGGTCTCGATGCCAGAGGAGGCCCGCAAGACCCTCGACGAAGGTGTCGACGAGGTACTCGAAACCGAAGAGGACGCCACAGCACGGGAGCAGGCGAAGTCGCGCTGGGCACGTCAGGTTGCTGTTGTCGGCGCGGCCAAGCGTGTCAAGCAAGTCGCCGAAGATCTCGTGGCCCACTGGGAGCAGCGGTCGGCCACTCAGGTCGGCAAGGCGATGGTCGTGTGCATGTCCCGCCAGATCTGCGTCGACTTGTACAACGAGATCGTCGCGCTGCGACCCGAATGGCACGACGATGACCCTGCCAAGGGGAAGGTAAAGGTCGTCATCACCGGTGCAGCGAACGACCCCGAAGAGCTCGTCAAGCACGCCCACAGCCGCGACAACTTGCGACTCATCAAGCGTCGCGCCAAGAAGGTCTTGTCGAAAGAAGAGATCGCCGAAGGGCACGTCGAGCTCGAAATCGTCATCGTGCGCGACATGTGGCTCACCGGGTTCGATGCCCCGGTGATGAACACCATGTACGTCGACAAGCCAATGAAGGGCCACTCGCTGATGCAAGCGATTGCCCGCGTGAACCGCACGTTCCGCGACAAAGAAGGCGGCCTGATCGTCGACTACATCGGTATTGCCACCAACCTGCGTGAAGCAGTAGCGAAGTACACCAAGGACGACCAGGACAAGGCCGGCATCGACACATCCGAGTTCGCCACCGTCGCCCTCGAGAAGCACGACATAGTGAAGGGAATCCTCGCCCCGACCAAGTGGAGTTCGGATCCGAAGGCAAAGCGCGAGGACCGCATCGCAACCTTGCAGCGCCTTGTTCAGCACGTCCTGGCTGACGCGGACCGCAAGAAGCGGTTCCTCGTCGAGTGCCGCTCGCTGCTGGCTGCGTTCTCGATCGCTGGCGCCCGCGACGAGGTCCGCAAAATCACCGACGATGTGAACCTGTTCGCAGCCGTGTACGGCCAGGTCGCCAAGACCGAACGGACCGCCAGCGATGGCGAGGATCGCGACGAGGCCCTCGACACGGCACTCAAGCAGCTTGTCAGCGAAGCCGTCGCCGCCGACGGGGTCATCGACGTGTTCGGCGACCTCGGCTTGCCCAACCCGGAGCTGTCGGTCCTGTCGCCCGAGTTCTTGGACAAGGTCCGCAAGGGCGAGCAGACGAACCTGCAGTTCGAGCTGATGAAGAAGGTCCTCAACGACAAGCTCCGTCAGGTCAAGCAGAAAAACATCGTCGAGGCCCGCCGGTTCTCCGAGATGCTCGAACGTTCGATCCTTGAGCTGCAGAACCGCAGCATCACCACGGCCCAGGCCATCCAGCAGCTCGTCGAACTCGCTGAGGAGATCAACAAGCATGCGGACCGAGCCGGCGAGCTCGGATTGTCGAGCGATGAGATCGCGTTCTATGACGCCATCACTCAGAACGGCTCGGCGGTTCTCGAACTCGGGGACGAAGTACTGCGCGAGCTCACGCACAAGCTCGTGGAGACGGTGAAGAAGAAGGCCAAGCTCGACTGGACCAAGCGAGAGGCCGTCCGGGCCGAGATGCGTGCTTCCGTCAAGCGTCTGCTCAGGAAGTACAAGTACCCGCCGGATCGTCAGGAGTCAGCTGTCTCGCTCGTTGTTGAGCAAGCCGAACTACTCGCCAGCGACATTTCGCACGACTAGGTGACACGGTCCCGCCGCATGACCTTCTCGAATGAATTCGAGGCCCTTCCTCGGCGCTTTCCTCTGGTCGCGCGCAGCCGGAGTTCAGCGAGGGTCGCCGTGATGCGTCATCGACATACGCTTTGAGGGCGGCGTCCGGGCGACACCGGGCATTTGTACGAGGTCAGGTCGTTCCAGAAAGCAGTCTGTTTTTCTTCTAACAGTTGGGTCTAATTCTTCTAAGACCCCTTGGCCGCGAGGGTGGGATTCGAACCCACGAAATTTGTCGGATTCGGCCTACGCGCGGCAGCGTGATCACACCCAAAC
>JAQCBM010000123.1 GCA_027729865.1 Actinomycetota bacterium | reverse complement strand
ACCTGATCGGCCCGAGGTGCGCGTCAGCCAACCGTCGTCACTGACGATCTCGTCCTGGGCCTGGGACCCCCGGGTCTCGGCAAGCTCGAAACCATCACCCACTTCCACGCCCTTGATGGCTTGGATTCCCATCAATGCTGCGGCAAGACGCGCATCGATTCGCCGATCCCAATGCACATGCGACCCCAAGCCCGGCGGCAGACCATGCACCACAACTTCGATGACACCCCCCAGGGTGTCGCCATCCTTGTGGGCCTGGGTGATCTCGTCCTCCATGGCGGAGGAAGCGTCGTCGTTCAAACACCGCACCGGACTCGCGTCGATGCGATCGGCGTCGTCGGCAGTCGGCACCGAATTCACCGGAGCGGCAACAGTCCCAATACGCACCACGTGGCTGACCACGCTCACATCGGCCGCCTGCTTCAAGAAGGCGCGAGCTACCGCGCCCAGAGCAACCCGGGCCGCCGTTTCGCGTGCGCTCGCGCGCTCGAGGATCGGGCGGGCGTCATCGAATCCGTACTTCTGCATCCCCACAAGGTCCGCATGACCGGGGCGCGGACGGGTCAAGGGTGCGTTGCGTGCCAGCCCTTCGATTTCCTCGGCGGAAACCGGATCGGCGGACATGACCTTGTCCCACTTGGGCCATTCGGAGTTACCGACCTCGATCGCGATGGGGCCGCCGAGGGTCTCCCCGTGCCGCACACCACCCAGGATCCGAACGGCATCGGCCTCGAACTTCATTCGGGCTCCTCGCCCAGCGCCCAAACGCCGGCGTGCCAGATCGCGGCTGATGTCCTCGCTGGTGACGCGCACATGAGCAGGTATGCCTTCCACGATCGCCGTGAGGGCCTGCCCATGGGATTCACCTGCGGTTAACCAGCGCACCATGGCGCCGATCATCGCAGGTGGGCGCTCACGTGCTCACGCTCACCCACCCGCTCGCCCCACGAGTCACTCAGCAATTCACACGGTAAGTGTCGGCGCGATCGCTGTAACTCCCACGATGAGCGAACCCAATCCCATGAACGGGCCGAAGGGAACCGCCGTGCGTCGATGCATGCGCGAGATCACCAGACCGACTACGACGACGCCACCGGCCGCCACGAAACCCAGAAGGTGTCCCCACCACACCGCTGACCAACCAATAGTGCCCAGGACCCAACCAGTCACCGCTGCGAACTTAACGTCGCCCATTCCCATGCCGCCGAGAATGTGGGCAACCGCGAACGCGAGTACGGCCACTGCGGACGCGCCGAGTGCACGAAGCAGCACTCGGCCATCGGCCGACGCGATGGCGAGTACTCCGGTGAGCACCACACAGCCGAGGAAGGCAACCGCCACCATTCGGTTGGGAAGCCGATGTTCGCGAATGTCAACCACCGCGAGGGCCAGCGCCCAGCCGCCGAACCAACACCACAGTGCGGCATGGGCAAGGACGTCGAGATCGATCACACTTCGAGGCTACGAAGCAAGCCTCCCCGCGGACAGACCCAAGATGAGCCTGTGGATAAGACCTAGAGCGCTTCCCTCATCGCCGCCACCACATGTGCGTCGTCGAATTCCTCACCCGTCATCAATGCCACTTGGGCCACCGCCTGCCACACGAGCATGTCCCGTCCGCTGGCCACCGGACCGCAGTGATGGCGCTGCCAGGCGTCGGCCAGCGGCGTAGGCCACGGGTGGTAACTGGCATCCAGCAGCGCCGTGTCCGTTGCCGACTCAACGATTGCCGTCCAGGGTGCCGCGACATCGGCCGGCAAGGTGCTGACCAAGAGATCGCCGTCAAGCGGCACTGGCATGAGGTCAGCAATTTCCGCCTCCACACCCAACCGAGTCGCAATGTCCACTACCGCCTGAGCCGCTTCGGGTCGGCGCGCATGGATCACCACGCTGGACCCTCCTAGTCCAGCAATCGCCGCCACCGCACTACGCGCAGTGGCCCCAGCCCCGAGCACACGGGCCGAGGAAACGGAGCTCACACCCACTTCGCGCAGCGCGTTCTCCATCCCGGCGATGTCCGTGTTGGTCGCCTGCCACGGATGCTCGGCGTCTGCCCGAAACACCGTGTTGGCTGACTGCACCGCACGTGCACTATCGCTGACGTCATCTACGACCGTGAGCACGATTTCCTTCAACGGCATCGTCAAACTCAAGCCCCGCCATTCATCACCGAGCGCGGCGAAGAACGCGGGAAATTCGCCTTCGGTGCATTCGATGGCCGTGTAGTCCCAGTTGAGCCCGAGGAGGCGGTAGGCCGCCTGGTGCAAGGCCGGCGAAAGGCTGTGTGCGATCGGTGAGCCGAGTACGGCCGCTCTCGGCATCAGCCGTTCTCCGCGAGCCAGTCCCGCAATTCGTCCTTGAGCTTCAAGAAGCGGTCGTAGTCACGCGCGAACTTGGTTTCCTTCGTGTCCGGATTGACCGTGACGAAGTACAACCACTTGGCCGGAGCTGGATCCAATGCCGCCTCGATCGCCGCCTCACCCGGTGAGTTGATCGGTGTGGGCGGCAGGCCCTCAACCTGATAGGTGTTGTAGGGCGAGTCGGTCTCAAGTTGCTCCGCCGTCAGTTGCAACTCGACGATGTCCAGGGCGTAGGCCACTGTGGAGTCGAACTGCAGCGGCATGCCGTCATCCAGTCGGTTGTAGATGACCGACGCAGCCTTGCGCATGTCCTCGGGCAACACCTCGGCTTGAACCAACGACGCGACGATCAGCACCTCGTAGGGCGAGCGACCGATTTCTTCGGCGCGGTCGACCAGTTCCAAGGACGCCGCGGATTGATCGAAACGCGCAACGAGTATGGACAGGATCTGCTCGGCCGTTTCATCACCCACGAGGTCATATGTGGCCGGGAACATGAAACCTTCCGGGCGCTGTTCAGCCCACGACGGAAGCGGTAGTACACCCGGGTTCTCCAAGACCTGCTCGAATTCCGCCAGCGGCAATCCGGACGCCTGGGCCGCTGCCTGGATGGTCTGCGTCAACCGCAACCCCTCCGGCAGCACCAAACGGCTGTCGGCCCGGGAGATCGGATCCAACATCAACGCAACGGCGCTATCCCCGCTCATCTGCTGGCGGAGCGTGTACGTACCCGGTCCGATCGACGCGGCGGATTCATTCGCCTGCGCCGCGTCGACGAATGCCTTGACACTGCTCACCACGCCCGCCTCGGAGAGCGTCTGACCGATCGCGGTCAAGGTGTCGCCGCGCGCCACCACCACCTGGACTTCGCCGAACCCCTCACCGGCGAATTCGCTCTCCGCCGAGCCACCACCGCCGATTCCCGACACGAACGACCACGTCCCCCACGCCAAGGCAACGACCGCCAACAGCACGGTGATTCCGGTGATGCGCCGCGCCAGGCTCGTGGCATTTCGTGAAGGGGGCAATGCGTCCTCGTCGTCGAAGAATTCGTCCATGTGGGTCATCGGTCTTCGGGCACCTCACCGGGGGGCTGGCCTGCGGTGCGCTCGGCGTCCAGCGCGTGCTGAAGCACAACGGCCGCCGAGGCGCTGTCGATCATGTCACGACTCTGACGCACAGAACGCCCTTGATCGTGTAGCCCACGCTGGGCTTGGACGGTCGACAGGCGTTCATCGACCAATCGAACGGGGACGGACGTGGCGGCGGCCACCTGCCCCGCGAACTCGCGGGCCCACTGCGCGGCCTGACCTTCGGTACCGCCAAGTCCCATGGGTAGCCCCACGATGATCTCCAGCGGATCCACTTCGCCAACGACGACGCCCACCGCCGCGAGGTCCCCCGCTGGCAGTGCCGGGCGAGGTGAGGCCAATATCCCGTCGATATCGCTGACCGCGACGCCGATCCGAACCGTTCCTGGATCCAGCGCCACGCGTCGGCCTTTGCGCACGTGCCTGACTCCTATCGCCCGCGCAGCATCGTCAGGACGTCGGCAACCGCCGCGTCGACCAACGTGGGATCGCCACCGCCACCTTGGGCCATGTCGTCCTTCCCACCACCGCGACTACCCAGGCGCTCATTGATCGTGTTCATGATGTGACCGGCACGGGCGCCCGCGGCGATCGCCGCCGGAGTGCACGCAACGATCACCGATACGGCGTCGTCGGCTACCGCCGAGCCGATGAACACGGCAGGCACGTCCTTGCCAGCGCGCGACTTCACATGCTGGGCGATATCGCGCAACTCTTTGCCGCCAACGCCTGCGGGCGCGCGGAATGCGTGCACGCGAACGCCGCCGGCGTCTTCACCTTCACCTATCAACGTATCGGCCTCGGACAGCAGATCCGCGGTCTTGAATCGAGCCAACTCCCGCTCGGCGTCCTTCAACGAGGCGATGGTGCGCTCGATGCGATCAAGAACCTCTTCACGTGGCGCTTTCACCAAATCCGACAGTCGCTGCACCAACACGTGTTCAGCGGCGAGGTGCCGATACGCATCCACACCCACCAGTGCCTCGACGCGACGAATGCCCGCACCAATGGAGCCTTCCGATAGGAAGGACACCACGCCGAGTTGGCCCGAACGTTGGGCGTGTGTGCCTCCGCACAATTCGTGCGCCCAATCACCGACCGACACCACACGCACCTCGGATCCGTACTTCTCACCGAACAGCGCCATGGCACCCATCGCACGGGCTTCGTCCTGGGTCATTACCTGAGCGTGAACGTCGAGGTCTTCGATCAAGATTTCGTTCACCCGCGCCTCGACGTCGCGCAGGATCGCTCCGGACACTGGCTCGGGGCTTGGGAAATCGAACCGCAAGCGACCGGGGGCGTTTTCCGAACCCATCTGGGTAGCGGTCTCGCCCAATTGCTCGCGGAAGGCCCGGTGAATCATGTGCGTAGCGGTGTGTGCGCGTGAAATCGCCTTTCGGCGAGCAGTGTCCACACGAGCTACAACCGAGTCACCCTGGGTGATCTCGCCTTCGCGTACCTGACCGCGGTGGACGAACAACCCCGGAACGGGCGATTGAACGTCGTAGACCTCGAAGACGGTGCCATCTGACGACGTAATGAGGCCGTGGTCACCCAACTGGCCACCGGACTCGGCGTAGAAGGGCGTGCGATTCAAGATGACTTCCGCGTGCTGACCGGCGCGAGCGACCGGTTGCGCTTGCCCCTCGGCAACAACACCGAGGACCGTTGCCTCGCTTTCGATCTGGTCGTATCCGATGAAGGTGGTTGAGCCACCGGTATCCAGGATGTCCCGGTAGGCGGTGGTGGCCGCAAACCCGCTCTTGCGCGCAACGGCGTCCGCCTTCGCACGCTCGCGCTGCTGGGCCATGAGCGTCCGGAAACCCTCTTCGTCGACGCTCAAGCCCTGTTCGGCGGCCATCTCCAACGTCAGATCGATCGGAAAGCCGTAAGTGTCGTGTAGCGAGAACGCCTTATCCCCCGGCAACGTCGCTGACCCCGATTGCTTTGCCTGGGCAGCTGCCGTCTCGAACAACGTGGTGCCGGTGCGCAGCGTGGAATCGAACGAGGCTTCCTCGGACACCGAGACACTTCGAATGCGCTCGACTTCGTCGTTCAACTCCGGATACTGCGGTGCCATCGCCAGCACCGTGGCATCCACGAGTTCGCTCATCACCGGCTGCTCCGCGCCGAGGATGCGCATATTTCGGATGACCCGCCGCATCAACCGACGCAGTACGTAGCCGCGACCTTCATTGCCGGGGATCACACCGTCGCCAATCAAGAACGAGCAGGTGCGAGCATGGTCGGCGACTACCCGCAGCGCAACGTCCGCCTTCTCTGATTTTCCGTACGTGACGCCAGTGAGTTCGCTTGCCTTGTCGAGGATTGTGCGAGTGGTGTCGATTTCGTAAATGTTGTCCACGCCCTGTAATAAGGCGGCCATGCGCTCCAGACCCATGCCGGTGTCGATGTTCTTGGCAGGGAGCTCACCCAGGATCGGGTAGTCCTCTTTTGCCGGGCCCGCGCCGCGTTCG
>JAQCBM010000122.1 GCA_027729865.1 Actinomycetota bacterium | reverse complement strand
CCTCCTCCACCGCCCGACGGCGCAGGGCTCGGGGTTGGTGCAGGCACAGGAACCACGAAGGAGAACCCCACCGTCTCGGAGGATGAGCCCAGACTCGTTGTGACGACGACCGTCGACGAGCCCGCTGATTTTGCCGGGGTTCGCGCGACCAGTGATCGACCGTCGCTGGCGACTGACACAATCGACCCCGCCGTTCCTCCAAAGGTCACACCCGTCGCTCCTGCGAGGTGTATTCCGTTGACGGTGACAGTGTCCCCTCCGGACGTCGAGCCAGAGGGTGGACTCACGCTCGAAATCGCCGTTCGTCGCGACAGCACAAAATTCAGATCAGTCGTGGTTCGACCCGACTGCACCGTGATTGCCGATGTCGTTGGGTCGAATCCGAAAACTCGAGCCGTTACATCCCAGTCACCGGGGAGAATCCCGAAAACCGTGTAGGCCCCTCCTGCCGACGCGAACCCGGCAGTGCGTGTAGTGGCCACGCGCCCGGCGACAGCCCCGGCAGGATCGAAGTCGAAGTTCACAACCCCCTCGACGAGTTCCGATGCCGGAGTAACTGACGAGGCTTCGAGTCCACCGTCGATGACCGAACCACCAACTGCGCCCGACTCCGGAGTGAGATCAGCAGAAATCGTCGACGGCTGATCGGCAATGATGGTCACGGAACTTCCACGGGCCTCGAAGTTCGACGCCGACACCGTCACGTCCCAGTCGCCAATTCTGACCAGCGGAATTACGAAGTCTCCCTGGCCATCAGTCGTCACCGTGGCCGTCAATTCACTTCTATTGCTCGGCTCGCCAACGGGAGTTCCGACCACTGTCAAGGGCGTGTTGGCCAGCGAGGCCAATGTGAGGGCATGGGTGGCGGTGCCCGCCAGACTCCCCGTTGGTTCGGTCAAAGTAACGACCCCGGCGCTCGTGGTCGCGTTGGATGACACGGTCACATCGATCGACGCCGAAACGGCACCGCCTGACTCCACATTCAGTGCCCAATCTCCGATTCGGACACCGGAGATCGAGAACTGTCCATCACCTCCGACGGACTGAGAGAGAGTTCGAGCACTCCAACGAGACCCCTCTGCTGGGCTCAACGAGAAATCCACTGAAGCGGGCAAAGTAACGCCGCTGATCGAACCCGAGATGTCGCCTGTCTGCGCCGCAACGGAGAACGTCTTGCTCGTCGTCTGACCATTCGTGATCGTAAAAGCAACAGGAGCAGATTCCACGAAACTGGACGCCGACACCGTTGCTGTCCAGTCTCCTACCAGAACGTTGGCCAGTGTGAAGTCGCCGTTCGAGTCGGTCGCGACCGTCGTCGCCACGGCTGAGCGGCCGTTCAACTCGCCGGTCGGAGTGAGATAAACATCGACATCAGTTGTCGACAATGCCGAGCCTGGCGATTCGGTGTCATCGGTGATGGTTCCAGCGAGTACTCCTCCGGGTGTGGCGAAGTAGCCAAGGGCACTCGACACGTCGAGACGACGCAATCCTGTTCGTGGGGTCGCTCCGCGACTGTCAGTGACCGATGTCGACGTGGTGCGTAGGGCTGCGGTGATGTCGGCGAGTGAAGCAGTTGGCGATGCCTGACGGAGTAGTGCCGCGGTGCCGGCAACGTGAGGCGCCGACATCGACGTTCCACTGACGCATCCGTAGCCCGACGACAACACCGTGCGTGCGACTGACGAACAGATTCCTCGGCCAGGGGCCACGAGACCCAGATCAGCAACCCCGGCTGCGATGTTGCTGTACGACGAGATCGAGTCGTTGTCATCGGTCGACCCAACCGGAAGCACGTTGCTCAAGCATCCCGGCCAACTCATGGCATCGGTCGAGCCATTGTTCCCCGCTGCTACGACCACGAGAACTCCAGCAGAGTTCAGTTGATCGATGATCGCTTTGGTCGACGGGCGATAGGAGTCGCAGGCCCCCGAGAACAAACCCCCACCCAGGCTCATGTTGACCGAGGCGATGGCGGTGCCAGCGATCTTTCGGGCCAGAACCCACTGCAGCCCGGCATCGATGTCGATGCCGTACGCGCCACCTCCGTCGTTGAACACTTGGACCGCCACGATGTCGGCCGACCGGGCAACACCACGCGGCACGATCGAATTCGTGCCCCGACTGTCGCCAGCGGCGATGCCCGCCACATGCGTGCCGTGATAGTCGCCAGCAAGATGGGCCGCCGACCCCAGCCCTTCGCTCGACGTCGTGCCACCCGGGCACGCACCTCGAGTTCGGCAGGCTTCGGCGATCACCCGGCTCGTCCCGTCAGCACGCAAGAAGAACGGGTGGGTGCGATCGATTCCATCGTCGATCACTGCTACCGCCCAGCCGGTTCCGTCAGCGCGTTCTCCGCCGAGAATGCCATCGAGGTCGGAGTCCTGAGCATTGACGATGCCAAGAGACGTCGAGAGGGTTCGCTCGACGACGATGTCCTCGACAACCGAGCGCACCCCAGGGATCGAGGCCAACGCATCCGGATCGTCGGTCTCGACAGCTACATACGGCAGGTCGCCGTAGTCGTACACCAGAGTGTCACCACGGGCCTCCACATCGGCCACCACCGACTCGGCCACTGCATCGCGCGCGATTTCATCGACATTCGGGTGGTCGGGCTTCACCTCAATCGCAACAGCTCCGGCCTCCAGTTCCACGACGTATCGGACTGTCCCCGAGGGAGGCGAATCCGGTGGCGCTACCTCTGCTGCAACCAGCGTCGTCCCACTGAACACCATGAATCCCGCGAGGAGACCGGCCACGACGGCCATGGGGTTTCGGGTGTTGGTGCTCATCGGAATGGTGATCGTTCCCGGCTCGCTCGACGTTTCACAGAACGACTCTTTTCTACCGTTCTGTGACACCCGCCGGTCGTCGCCCCACCTAGGCTCACCTCGTGGTTCGTGTCACCCGACTCGCCCAGCGGGCGTGGCAGATGCGCCACGACCCCGTAGCGATCGTCGAGGGCCTCGATCGACTGGGCCTTCGAATTCCCGGATCGGGTAGCTACCGACATCGATCGCCCCAGGTGGGGGCACTCGTCGATCGAGCTTGGGCCGGACACGTGACCCGATCACTGGCCGAACTGGAGCGACTGGCATCGTTGTCAGGCCGGGAAGGACGGGATGCCGTTCTCGCTCTCGCCGACTGGGACATCACCCACGGGAGCCCCCAGGCTGCCGTAGAAAGACTAACGGCGCTCTTACGACTCCCCCGAGACGGCCGGATGCTCCTGGCTGAAGCGCAACAGCTCACCGGTGTCGCCGAACCCGACGCCCTTTCCAAGGTGAACGCCCGCTTGCGGAGGACGGGATTTGCTCCCATCCACAGTCCGACAGAAACACTTCGAGATCTCGCTGCAACTGTTCCAGCCGCCAGCCAGGGACCACTCGTCTCGGTGATTGTGCCAGCCTTCAACGCGGAAAAGACGATCGCCAGCACTATCACCTCGCTGGTCGATCAGTCGTGGAGAAATCTCGAGGTCGTCGTGGTCGATGACGCCAGCACCGATGACACCTGTGAGGCCGTCAAGAGCTTCAATGATCCCCGAGTCAAACTGATCCGACTCAAGACGAACCATGGTGCCTATGCAGCCCGCAATCGAGCTCTCCAGGTGGCAACCGGCGAGTTCATCACCGTCAACGACGCCGACGACTGGGCCCACCCCGCCAAGATCGCAATTCAAGTACAACACCTGATCAATCACCCCGACGTCATAGCGAATACCACCGACTTGGTTCGAGTGACCGACGACCTCCGTGTCGTACGCAGAGGCATACCGAACGGAAAATTCTTCGGCTACAACCATGCATCACTCATGGCGCGCACGTCGCTACTGCGGTCACTCGGAGGCTGGGATGGCGTCCGCGTAGGCGCCGATTCCGAGCTCGAGGCTCGCATAAGTCATCTGTATGGCAAAGAGTCAATCAAGCGATTACACCTGGGTGTACCACTCACCCTCGCTCGCAGCGACGCATCCTCGCTTACCGGCAATCCAATCACCGGCCTTGCGTCCACGCGCGCCTCAACCGGTGCCCGTCGCCAGTACGCCCAGGCCTACACGAACTGGCACCAAGCCCTCACCAAGGACAATGTCCGATTGGAAAGAACAAGCGACAACGATCCATTCCCGGCCCCAACATTGCTTCGACGAGGCGTAAGACCGACGGAACACTTCGACGTCGTCATCTTGTCCGATCTCGCTCTGCCCGGTGGCACCACTGCATCGAACCTGGCAGAAGTGGCGGCCAACGAGCGTGCCGGCTGGAAAACCGGTCTCATCCACAATCGCAATCCCAAGTATCGCGACATTGGCGTGAACCCCAAGTTCTTCGGTGCCTGCTCAGACCACACTCGAGTGCTGAGTGCTGGCGAGCGGGTCTCATGTGAAGTATTGGTGATCAAGTATCCACCGAGCGCACGCGAGATCCCCGATGTCTTCCCCGAGATCGATGTCCGGGGCGAGATCGTCGTGATCGCCAACCAGACTCCTCGGACCGGCTACGCCGGAGAGAGTGAGTTTGTGTACGAGATCACTCAAGTCGACAACGAGGTGCTGACCCGATTCGGGCGCCCTCCTTTGTGGTTTCCAATCGGACCGGCCGTCCGCGAAGTGTTCGAAGTGCACCACAGTTCCGAAGTAAGCGGCATCAGGTGGGCAAACGATGACTGGTTTGAAATCATCGATATCGACGCCTGGAAGCGCACATCACGGCCACACCACGACGGTGAATTCCGTGTTGGTCGACATGGACGCGATTCAGTGTGGAAATGGCCTGCCGACCGCGAGAAGATTCGGGCTGCCTATCCCGCTGATCCTCCCTACACGATCGACATACTCGGCGGTGCCGACCAGGTGATAGAGGTTTTGGGCCAGCTTCCCGCAAATTGGAACGTTCGACCTTTCGATTCCATCTCCCCAGCGACTTTTCTGGCCGGTCTCCACGTCTTCGTGCACGTGGCCCACTCCGACATGGAAGAGGCCTTCGGCCGCACCATCCTCGAGGCCTTGGCCGTTGGCGTCCCCGTGATTACCGAACCCCGCTTCGCTCTCCCTTTCGGTGAAGCCGTCATCGCCTCAGAACCGGAAGAGATTCGAACTCATCTCGACCGACTACGCACTGACTCCCGTTACTACGACCATCTGGTTCTACTTGGACATGAACTCATCGTGAATAACTTCAGTTATTCAGCTCATCAGAACCGGATCGAGCAACTCGTCGGATGACTTCGTCAGCAAGATCGATCATTGCCCAATCGATCCCAATACCTGCTTTGGTCGCAACCGCTGTCTGCGCCATCTGATCGGTGTCCAGATCCCACGCGTGCCCACCAGAAGCCATTCCACGAACGACGAGAAAACCAAAACCTGCGGTCCGATAACTCGTACCACCGACTCGGCGAATCTTCTCGATGAGGGACGCATCCTCACGCGTCGGCACGGCGTCCCACCCTCCGACCGACAACAAGTCGTCGCGAGCCATCGTCAGGGTGCTTCCGGCGATCGTGGGCGAGAAAATTTCCCACGGGGCCTGATGACGCCGCACTGTGACATCCGAGCCCTGCAGATAAATGAACTCAGCGGCTTTCCCGACGACCATTGCGCCGCTGTAGTGACGAGCCCGTAACAAATCCATCACGTGGGTGGTGGAGTAGAGATCGTCGTCGTCCCACTTGATCAGGATCTCGCCATCCGCCCTCGCCGTGACCGCGTTCAACACGTCCCCCAACACGGCGTGGTCCTGAAGACTCACGAATTCCACCTCGACTCCGGCATCGATCAATCGTCGACGAATTCGCCGTTGGTCGTCAGACGTCCAGTGCGACCCGTGCAGCCCCACTACCACTTGCAAGGGTCGGTATGTCTGGGCAGCAATGATCGAGGTCCAGAGATCAAAATTCTCCGGTCGACGCGTCGGGATGGTGATCGACACCTGCGGTCGACCGACCTTTGCCCAATGGGGCTCCAGCCGGAATCGGTCAAGCGCCTTACCCCATTGGCGAAAA
>JAQCBM010000121.1 GCA_027729865.1 Actinomycetota bacterium | reverse complement strand
CCACTCCTGGGTGACAGCGAGACCGCATATGTCTGTCGAGGCTTCGTATGTGATGCGCCTGTGACGAGTGTGACGGAATTGGCGGCACTGGTTCGTGCGCATATTACGACCGCATAGCGTCTAGGCAGGAGTAGCCTGAGCGGGCCGGTCAGGGTGATCACTATGGTCACTTGACTATCAACGTCTTCAACGAAGCAGACGGCGCAGGAAGGGGCCAACGTGGGTCTGTCCGATCTCGTATACGGCGTATACGAACGCAGGCTCCATGCCCAACTTGCTGGTGCAGCGGACAGTGGTCGAACACCCAAGCACGTAGGTGTCATCCTGGATGGCAACAGGCGCTGGGCGAGTGCTCAAGGATCGACCTCCTCAGTTGGCCATGCAGCGGGCGCGGCGAAGATCGTGGATTTCCTCGGATGGTGCGACGACGCCAACGTCGAGGTGGTCACCTTGTGGCTGCTGTCCACCGACAACCTTGCGCGTCCGCACGCTGAACTCGAGGCGCTGCTTGGGATCATCGAAGAGACGGTGCAGGGCCTGGTTGGTCAAGGGCGCTGGCGCCTGCATCCGGTGGGTGCTCTCGACCTGCTTCCCGATCGCACTGCCCGAGTGCTGAAGGAAGCCGAGGAAGCTACGGCGAATATCGACGGATCGCTCGTCAACGTCGCCGTTGGCTACGGTGGTCGACGCGAGGTTGTAGATGCGGTTCGTTCGTTGCTGCAGGAACACGCAAGTCAGGGCACCACTTTGGATGAGCTTGCACAGGTGGTGGATGTCGAGCACATCGCTGAGCACCTTTACACGAAGGGTCAGCCGGATCCTGACCTGGTGATCCGCACATCCGGTGAACAGCGCCTGTCAGGTTTCTTGATGTGGCAGAGCGCGCATTCGGAGTTCTACTTCTGTGAAGCTTTCTGGCCGGACTTCCGCAAGGTCGACTTTCTGCGCGCACTGCGTGCGTTCGCGGAGCGTCAGCGTCGTTTTGGGGCGTGACCGTCGCGGATGAAATCCGATGATGATGTCGAGTTGGTCGACGCGAACGCAGCGGACGTTCTACGCCATCCCTTTGCGATGGTTCTCATCCTGGCGATGGTCGCTGGGGCAATGGATGCCCGCGACTATCAATCCTTCGAAGTCTTTACCGCGAACCAGGCGGGCAACATGGTTCTGCTGTGGGTCAAACTTCTCAGTCAGCCGGGAGTGGCCCTTCTTTCACTCGGCTCCCTGATCGGGGCAGCACTAGGCATCTTCTTCGTTGTGTATCTGCGCAGTTGGCGTCACTGGTTCTCAGGTGCTGCGGGTTCACGATCCTTGCTCTACCTCGCCGCCTTCGTGTTGGCCATTACGTCGGTTCTCGGTAACCAGTTGTTCACCGCAACAAAGGGTGCACCGGTGCAGGACTTGGTCGTATGGACCGAGGCGTGGGCTGCTGCTGTCGCATCGGTGATGTTGTCCGCCTTCGCTCTCGGCACCTTGGCAACGGTCTTCGTTGGCGCTGGCTCGCATAAGGCTGGTGTCATTGCAAGTACCGGCCCGTACGTCGATGGAACGCGGTACTTGGCTGCTGGACTCATCTACAAGGATCCGAAATACCGGTCGCAGTGGAAATATCTTCTCGCGTTTCCGGCGGCGTGGAGCGTGGGCGCGATCATCGTTGGCCTATCGCCGCTAAACCGCGAAGCGATCACGCTGCTCGGGGTCGCCGTCGTTGCGGGAGTGGCCTTCTTCGCGCGGCGTGTCGAACCCCAGGAGCACCAGAAGTCCACCTAGCGTGGGGCAGGCGGGCCGGGTCCGCCGGTTCGCGTCCGGCAAAGAGCATGGAGACTGTGTGCAGCAGATCGCCCGGAGGACGTACGTCCTCGACACCTCTGTCCTGTTGTCCGACCCACGAGCACTGCTGAGATTCGACGAACACGATGTGGTGATTCCCGTCGTTGTCGTCACCGAACTCGAAGGTAAACGCAGCCACCCCGAACTCGGGTACTTCGCGCGCCAAGCACTCCGGTTACTCGATGACTTCCGTGTGAGCCATGGCCGACTCGACGAACCCATGCAGATCGGTGATGCAGGTGGCACGTTGCGTGTGGAGTTGAATCACACGGACGTTGAATCCTTACCTTCCGGTCTGCGTCTTGGAGACAACGACACCCGCATCCTCGCCGTTGCGAAGAATCTCTCCGATGGTGGCGACGATGTGGTCCTCGTCAGCAAAGACCTACCGATGCGCGTCAAGGCATCGTCAGTTGGCCTGACTGCAGAGGAGTACCGCGCGGAACTCGTCATCGAATCTGGTTACACAGGTATCACCGAACTCGAAGTCGCAGCATCCGATCTTGATCGATTGTTCGAAGAAGGCGTCATCGATCTCGATGAGGCACGCGAACTGCCTTGCCATAACGGATTGGTCCTGGTGTCCGATCGTGGAAGCGGTCTCGCGCGGGTCACACCCGATAAGCGCGTGCGTTTAGTACGCGGCGATCGTGAGGCTTTCGGCGTACATGGTCGAAGCGCCGAGCAGCGGATCGCGCTGGATCTGTTGCTCGATCCGGACATCGGAATCGTGTCCTTGGGAGGACGGGCGGGTACCGGCAAGAGTGCATTGGCGCTGTGTGCTGGCCTGGAGTCCGTGCTTGAGCGGCGGCAACACCGCAAGGTAATCGTGTTCCGCCCGCTGTACGCCGTGGGTGGCCAGGATCTTGGTTACCTCCCCGGAACCGAAAACGAGAAAATGTCGCCGTGGGGTCAGGCTGTTTACGACACCCTCAACGCCGTGACCACCTCCGAGGTGGTGGATGAGATCGTCGATCGCGGCATGCTCGAGGTGCTGCCCCTTACCCACATTCGGGGGCGCTCGCTGCACGATGCCTTCGTGATCGTGGACGAGGCCCAGTCGCTCGAACGCAATGTGCTGTTGACGGTCCTGTCGCGTATCGGTACCGATAGCCGCGTGGTGCTGACTCACGATGTGGGGCAGCGCGACAACCTGCGGGTGGGTCGCTTCGATGGCGTGGTCGCCGTTGTCGAAAAGCTCAAAGGCCACCCGCTGTTCGCGCACGTCACCCTCACTCGGTCGGAGCGCTCGCCGATCGCCGCGTTGGTCACCGAGATGCTCGAGGACAGCTACCTGTAGGCGTGTTCGTGCTCGCATTCAGCTGTGGAATGCAAGGGTGACGCTGGTCACAAGACCAGGGATGTTCGTGCATTAATCGGACAACACGGCGTGGAATGTCCGAAATGTCGCGACGCGGAGAAGGACGTCCGCGTGACAATCCCGTGATCTTTGGGCACGGTAGATCCTCAGGCACGGTAGGTGGCTGTCATTGAGTTCTCGATCGAAGGGTTGCCATGCGGGTGTTGTCGCGCGTGACTTCGATCGGCGCTGCATCGGTGCTCGCAATAGGCCTTGTGAGTGGTGCTCAGGCTTTCGCCGATGAAGAAATCGATCCTTCGCTTGAAGTGGAAGTAGCCGAACTGTTCGACCTCGATGGCAATCCGATCCCGGTCAGCGAAGACCCGGGTCTGCCCGAGGGCGATGGCGGAAACGCTCCTGACTTCGAAGGCATGGACCGAGGCGAGCGGCTCGCACAGGAATTCAGCCATGCCATGGGATCTGCGCAATCCCAGGACATGCGGGGCTACAAGCCGAGCCTCTACCAGGGCAAGTGGTACATGCCCAAGAGGGAAGACGTCCGCCGCTGCATCATGGATCGCGAGGCCAACCACAACTACCGCGCGGTGAGCGCAGGCGGGCTCTACCGCGGCGCGTACCAGATGAGTCGGGCTCTAGCCATCGGCGCGACACACATGATGATGAAGGAAGTCCGCCAGGAGATGGGCGAGCCCGGCGTTCAGGTGCTCAAGCAACTGCGCAAGATCCCGACTCAACAGTGGAACCGCTACTGGCAGGACCGGGCGTTTTGGACCATCTGGCGTAACGGAAACGGCAAACAACACTGGCGCGGTGGCGCCTGGGGCTGCTAGTCCTACTTCGGGGGTCCCACCGGGATCGTTGTAGCGACCGGCCTCAAGGTGTCGGCAAAGAAGTCATTGCCTTTGTCGTCCACCACAACGAAGGCAGGGAAGTCGACAATCTCGATCTTCCAGACGGCTTCCATACCTAGTTCAGGAAAGTCGAGTACTTCCACTTTGGTGATGTTGTCCTGCGCTAGACGTGCCGCCGGGCCACCGATCGATCCAAGGTAGAAGCCGCCATTTTCCTTGCACGCATTGGTCACCGCAGCGCTGCGGTTGCCCTTGGCGAGCATCACTAACGAGCCGCCGGCCTTTTGAAATTGGTCAACATAGGAATCCATGCGGCCAGCCGTGGTGGGACCGAACGATCCAGATGCATAGCCCTCAGGGGTCTTCGCGGGTCCGGCGTAATACACCGCGTGGTCGCGCATGTACTGCGGCATCGGATCGCCGCGGTCGAGCATTTCCTTGATGCGTGCATGAGCGAGGTCGCGAGCGACGATGAGTGAGCCGGTCAGCGAAACCCGTGTCTTCACTGGCAACTTCGTGAGCTGCTCGCGGATCGCATCCATCGGCTGATTGAGATTGATCCGGACAACGTCGTCGTCGAGGTGTTCATCGGTGATCTCGGGAAGGAAACGTGCGGGATCAGCCTCAAGTTGCTCGAGGAATACCCCTTCTGGCGTGATCTTTGCGAGAGCCTGTCGGTCAGCCGAACACGACACCGCGATTCCCACGGGGCAAGAAGCGCCGTGGCGTGGCAACCGGATCACCCGAACGTCGTGACAGAAATATTTGCCCCCAAACTGCGCCCCGATCCCGAAGGCTTGGGTCATTCGCAAGATTTCCGCCTCCATTTCCAAGTCGCGGTAGCCGTGGCCGGCATCCGTACCGTGGATAGGAAGGTCGTCCAGGTAGTGCGCGCTCGCGAGTTTCGCGGTCTTGAGGGTGAACTCGGCGCTGGTCCCTCCCACCACGATTGCGAGGTGATAGGGCGGACATGCTGATGTGCCGATCATCCGGAGCTTCTCGTCCAGGAAACGAGCGAAAGACTCAGGATTGAGTAGGGCGGCCGTTTCTTGGAACAAGAAGCTCTTGTTCGCACTGCCCCCACCTTTAGCCATGAATAGGAAGTTGTAACTGGTCTCATGGCCGGGATGGGTATCGGCGTAGATCTCGACCTGCGCTGGCAGGTTGCTACCGGTGTTGCGTTCCTTCCACATGCTCAGTGGTGACAATTGCGAATAGCGGAGATTCAACTTCTCAAAGGCATCGAACACTCCACGCGAGATGTGCTCCTCATCTTGGCCGGACGTCCAAACGTTCTGACCGCGTTTGCCCATGACGATCGCCGTCCCGGTGTCCTGACACATGGGGAGAACGCCACCGGCGGCAACATTCGCGTTTTTGAGTAAATCCAATGCAACGAAGCGATCATTCGGACTGGCCTCGGGATCGGCGAGGATCGATGCCAGTTGGGCGAGGTGGGCTGGTCGCAGCAGATGCGAAATATCGTGGATCGCCTCGAAGGTGAGTTGGCGCAGCACCTCGGGTTCGATAGTCAGGAAGGTGCGGCCGGCTGCTTCGACGGTGGATATGCCGTCGGTAGTTATCAGCCGGTAGGGCGTGGGGTCACCGCCGGCCGCTTCCTTGGGCAATAGGTCTGTGTATGAGAAGTCCACGGCACCAGGGTAGGCCCACTGCAGGGGCTGTGGGGTCACGCGAAGGTGGCGTCAGTCACCTTGGCCGCTGAAATCAACCGACGCGTAGGTCGAGAGTTTTGCCAGCCGGTGCTCGCTGCGGACTTCGCGAATGGTGCCGCTCTTGCTGCGCATCACGATGGAGTGGGTAGTCGGGCCATCCGGTGTGTAACGAACACCCTCCATGATCTCCCCATCAGTGATGCCGGTCGCGCAGAAGAAGATGTTCTCCCCAGATACAAGATCGCCGGTGGTGAGGACGCGATCAAGGTCGTGACCAGCGTCCAGGGCGGCGCGGTGTTCGCTTTCGTCGCGTGGCATGAGCCGGCCCTGGATGCTTCCCCCGAGGCACGTCATGGCGCAGGCGGCGATGATTCCTTCAGGTGTGCCCCCAATGCCTGAAAGCATGTCCACACGGGTTC
>JAQCBM010000120.1 GCA_027729865.1 Actinomycetota bacterium | reverse complement strand
TTGGCTGTCCGCTTGGTTGCCTTGCGAGGTGCAGCCTTGCGGGTGGCCTTCTTGGCTGTCCGCTTGGTTGCCTTCTTTGCGGTGCGCTTGGTGGCCTTCTTGGCCGTGCGCTTGGTTGCCTTCTTGGCTGCCTTGCGAGGTGCAGCTTTCTTAGCTGACGCCTTGCGTGCAGTCTTTCGTGCGACCGCCACGTTGCCTCCCGTGTCGTTGGCTCTGCACTTTTTGCAGAGTCCACTAGCGAAACTGTGACAGAGGTGAGTCATAAAGGCAAAGATCTAGGCGTCTTTGCGCTTCGTCGTGTCGCATTTGTGGTATCACGCGCGGAGTATGTGAGAGGAATAGGACGAGCGAATTCATTGCTCATGTGGATTCGCTTATCCGAACCTTGCCCACGCATCGCAACGCGCGTGATAGCCGCAATTTCGCCTCGTGGTGTCGAACGAGGCATGGTCTGGCAGGATCCGTCGTCATGACAAACGAGCCGACTGCCCCTAGGAAAGACCCGCACGAGTTGCCAGACGTCACAGACGTCACAGTCAGCGTTCTCGGAGGAACGGGCGAACAGGGACGAGGTTTGGCGCTGCGTTTCGCCCGCGCAGGACACCAAGTGGTCATCGGATCACGATCGGCTGAACGCGCTCAAGACGTCGCTGACGCGCTGGGCGAAGGCGTGAGTGGTGCGACTAACGAAGAGGCCGCCAAAGCCGGAGATGTGGTGATCGTTGCTGTTCCGTGGGATGGGCACCGCGAGTTACTTGAATCGCTGTCAGGGTCGTTAGCCGGGAAGATCGTCGTCGACTGTGTTAACCCTCTCGGGTTCGACAAGCAAGGTGCATTCGCTCTGCCAGTTGAGGAAGGCTCAGCTGCTCAACAGGCAGCCGGAGTCTTGCCGGACTCGCGTGTGGTGGCTGCGTTCCATCACATCTCAGCCGTGCTGCTGCTCGATGAAGCGGTGACAACGATCGATACAGATGTTGTGGTGCTCGGTGACGATCGCGAGGCGACCGACACTGTTCAAGCCCTTGCCAGCCGGATACCCGGAATCCGAGGGGTGTACGGGGGGCGCCTACGCAACGCTGGCCAAGTCGAAGCGTGGACGGCGAACTTGATCTCGATGAACCGGCGCTATAAGTCGCACGCCGGCGTTCGCATCACAGATGTCTAGCGGTACTCGTGTTCCGGGGCCGGGTATGCGCCTGATTGGACATCGGTGACCCAGGCCCGAACTGCTTCGCCCATCACCTCGCGCAGGTTCGCGTATCTCTTCACAAATCGCGGAGCCGGATCGGGGGTCAGCCCAAGTAGGTCTTGCCACACGATCACCTGAGCGTCCGTGTCAGGACCTGCGCCGATGCCGATCGTCGGAATCGAGAGCACCTCGCTCACTCGGGCCGCTAGTTCCGCGGGAACCACCTCGAGCACAATCGCAGTTGCGCCCGCCGCCTCCAGCGCCTTCGCGTCGCGCAGCACCATCTCGCCGCTCTCCCCACGGCCTTGCACGCGATAGCCACCGAGGAGATTCACCGATTGGGGCGTGAGCCCCAGATGCCCCACCACTGGGACCCCCGCGCTGGCGAGTGCCTCGACCTGTGGCAACACGGCGGCGCCTCCTTCGAGTTTTACCGCCTGGGCGCCACCGTCTTTCATGAAACGAACCGCGCTCTCGAGCGCTTGCGACGGCGACTGCTGATACGAGCCGAAAGGAAGGTCAGCGATGACTACGGCCCGCTGTGTACCGCGAACCACGCCTTGGACCATCGGCACCATCTCATCGACGGTGATGGGGATGGTGGAGTTGTGGCCGTGCATCACCATCGCGGCGGAGTCACCGACCAATATTGCTGGAATGCCAGCCTGCTCGAAGATTCCGGCGGTAATTGCGTCGTAGGCGGTGATGACCGCCCATTTCTCACCTGCAGTGGTTGCTCGCTGAAGATCGAGCATCGTGAAGCGTCGATTTTCGACATGCAAGGACATCGGATTTCTCCCATCTCGAGGCTCACGCGAGTCCCCGGACCCCTTAAGCATGGCACGTCGGCGGAGCGAGTGCGACCCCAGGAGTATGAGTGAGCCATGAGTAGGCTCGGAGCTGAGCGCGATCTTCGCGCCTGACCCCTGCGATCGTGGCGACATCGACGAGGCCAAGTCGCTCACGGAGGAACTCAGTGACCCAGCGCAATCCCGTCGGCGATGGCTGGATGACTTCCGGCGAGGGACATCCTCGACGTTGGGCGATTCTCGGTGTCCTGGTTGTCAGTTTGTTGGTCGTTGTCCTGGACAACACCATCTTGAATATCGCCTTGCCGACTATTCAGAACGATCTTCAGGCATCCCCGGGAGAACTGGTGTGGGCCGTGGATTCCTACATCCTGGTCTTCGCGGCCTTGCTGTTCACGTGGGGTGTTCTAGGCGATCGATACGGGCGCAAGCGAGTCCTGATCATCGGATTGACCATCTTCGCCGCAGCTTCGGCGCTTTCCGCTTTCGCGGCTTCCGCCCAGATGCTCATCGGGTTTCGTGCACTCATGGGCGTGGGTGGTGCGGCCGTTCTACCGACCACTTTGGCGATCATCACCGTTGTATTTCCGCCTCACGAGCGCGGCAAGGCGATCGGTCTATGGGCAGGCGCTGTCGGCGCCGCTGTAGCACTGGGTCCGATTGTTGGCGGAGCTCTACTCCAAAACCCTCAGTGGTTCGAGCCCCTAATCGGTAACGCGTGGGGATCGGTGTTCTTGATCAATGTTCCGATCGTGGCCATCGGTCTCGTCGGCATCATCCGGGTGGTTCCAGAAACCCGTAACCCCGAGCCCCGCAAACTCGATCTGACTGGTTTGGCTCTGTCGGTAACCGGCCTCGTGTTATTGGTGTACGGAATCATCCATGCTTCGGAAACTCGAACATGGATCGATCCGACGGTACTCATTCCGATCTTCTCAGGGCTAGCGATCATCGGCTTGTTCTTGTACCTCGAGCGTCGAAGCGATCATCCGAGTTTCGACGTTAGCTTGTTTCGCAACAGGGGCTACGCAGTCAGTATCGCTGCGGTGTCCTTGGCGTTCTTCGCGCTTTCAGGAATCACCTTCAGTCTGCCGTTCTACCTGCAGATCTTGCGGGGATACGACACCCTCATCGCGGGATTGTGTTTCGTGCCATTTGCTGCCGGTCAGTTGCTTGCTGCCCCACGCAGTGCGTCGACGGTTGCGCGTTTTGGATACCGACCTGTGATGACAGGTGGGCTCATACTCGTTTCTATTGCGCTGGTGGCGCTTATCTTCATCGAAATCGATACACCGATTTGGATCTTGTTGGCAATCTTCTTCCTTTTCGGCCTTGGTATGGGGAACGTCATCGCTCCGGCGTCAACTCTGATGCAGAACGTCCTGCCTCTCGCGCGGGCCGGCGCGGGATCTGCCGTGCAAAACACCGTGCGGCAAGTGGGTGGCGCACTAGGTGTCGCCATAGTTGGAACTGTTCTCGCAACCCAGTACGCAAGCAATCTGGCTTCCAGCGCTGATCAACTGCCGCCGGAGTTCTTGGAACAACTGCCACCAGGCTCGCTGGATGCTGCCCAGGAATCGATCGTGGCTACTGAGGCAGCGTTGCGTGCGGCGGAGGGCGCGGGTGTGCCGCCAGGAATCGTCGAAAGCCTCCAAGCAGCGGCCTTTTCTGATTTTCTTGCCGCTTCGCACGTGACGTCGGCTATCTCGGCGGGGATCGTCATTCTTGCCGCTTTGATCGTGGGCTTCGGTCTGCCACACATCACGCCACCCACTGCACGTCCCGCAGGGGCTCCGGCGAGCCCGATCGATCAACGCATAGCTACCGAATCCAAGCGCTATGCGAGTGAACTCTCGGAGGAGTTAGAGCCAGAAGACCCGAAGCGTCAGCCGTGAGTCCGCTCTCGCCAACGATTGGTGATGGGCTGGCGCCGGTCGCGCCCGAATGCTCGTGATCCGATCTTGGTCCCCGGTGGATACTGACGACGCTTGTACTCGGCGGTATCGGTGAGGCGCAGGACCTGTTCCACGAGCGCTGGGTCGAACCCTTGAGCAACTAGTTCCACGGCTCCAGTGTCTTCATCCACGTAGGCCTCAAGGAGGGCGTCCAATTCCCGGTAATCGGGAAGCGAGTCGGTGTCTCGCTGATCAGGGCGCAGTTCCGCCGACGGTTCCTTCGAAATCGATCGGGGAGGTATGGGCGGTGTCTCCCCACGCGTGGTCGCCTGATCGTTGCGCCACCTCGATAGCTCCCACACGAGCGTCTTAGGAACGTCCTTAATCGGGGCGAAACCGCCCACTGCGTCGCCATAGATCGTCGAGTAGCCCACCGATAGCTCACTTTTGTTACCCGTCGCAAGAACAAGATGTCCTTCTGCGTTGGACAGGCTCATCAAGATCATCCCTCGAATCCGCGCTTGCAGATTCTCCTCGGCTAGCCCGGATAGGGACAGACTTGACTGAAAGGCGTCGAACATCGGACCGATGGGCACGTCCCGAATCGACAGACCGGTTCGTCGAGCTAGGTCGTGAGCGTCTTCGATCGAATGTGTGGAGGAGTACCGGCTCGGCATCGACACACCGAAAACGCGATCCGCGCCCAGGGCATCGACCGCGAGTGCTGCAACGAAGGCGGAATCGATACCGCCGCTCAGACCGAGCAACACACTGGCGAATCCGTTCTTGTTCACATAGTCGGCAAGCCCCATGCGTAGCGCCGCGTAAAGCTCGTCCTGGTCATCAAGTCGCGGCGTAAGCAGATTTGCAGCGGGGATAGCCAGTCGGTCATCTCCGGGATCGGCACTGAGGTGGATCGACGGCTGGTTCGAGGTCGGACTTGGTGGTAGGTCAATATCAACGGTGACGACTTCGCTTCCGAATTGGCAGGCTCGCTCCACCAACCGGCCGTTGGCGTCGACCACGAGTGAGTCGCCGTCGAAGACGAGTTCGTCTTGACCCCCGGTCATGTTGGTGTAAGCGATGGCAGCTCCGCTGTCGTGCGCCCGTTCGACGCACAACTCCAGGCGCTTGTCATCTTTCATGCGCTCGTAGGGTGAGGCGTTCAGCACGGCAATGAGCGAAGCCTGATCTTCGCGAGCCCATTCCACCGGTCCACCGGCCCGCCAAAGGTCCTCACAGATAGCCACTGCGATCCGGGCCCCGTTGAGTTCGAAGGTCAGTGGCCTATTGCCGGGCACGAAGTAGCGAGCTTCGTCGAAAACACCGTAGTTGGGGAGGAAGTGCTTGTCGTAGCGTGCCAGGACGTGGCCGTTCTGCACGAGGGCCGCGGCATTGACCGGACCACCGCGTGGCCTTCCCAAAGTAGAAGCGGATTCGTCGCTGTGATCGAGATAGCCGATGAGGCAAACGAGGTCACCGGCGCCTTCGGCCTCGAGGTTTGAAGCGAGTTGGGTCATGGCGGCCCGTGACGCGCGCTGGAAGGAGGGGCGCAGGCTTAGATCCTCAACTGGGTAACCGGTGAGGGCCATTTCCGGGAAAACGACGAGCTGGGCGCCTAGGTCTCGTGCTTGCAGTGCCGAATTACGAATCAAGGCTGCATTGCCCTCCAAATCACCCACAGTCGGATTGATCTGGGCCAGGCCTACGCGAATGACGGGCACAGGCTGAGGGTAGCCACCGGCGCGGATGAGCGAAAATGGCCGCACTTAACGCGCTCGTAACACGATCCACGCCACTATGGGGCTGTGGATAAGCAGGCGGAGTTCGTTCTACGCACCATCGAGGAACGGGATATTCGTTTCGTTCGGTTGTGGTTCACCGACGTCCTAGGGACGTTGAAGTCGGTATCGATTGCACCAGCCGAACTCGAAGGTGCCTTCGACGAAGGAATCGGCTTCGACGGTTCAGCGATCGAAGGCTTCGCGCGCGTCCATGAATCGGACATGTTGGCAAAACCGGATCCCAGTACGTTCTCGATATTGCCGTGGCGCGATGAAGGTCCCGGCGTGGCACGCCTCTTCTGCGACATCTTGATGCCCGATGGCTCACCCTCATATGCCGATCCGCGCCACGTACTTAAGCGAACACTGACGCGCGCCGCGGATCTTGGCTTCAGCTTCTACACGCATCCGGAAGTCGAGTTCTATTTGTTCAAGAACC
>JAQCBM010000119.1 GCA_027729865.1 Actinomycetota bacterium | reverse complement strand
AACTTCTTCAGGACCGCCGCGCATCGAAGCGTCGTCGTTGGTGACGGTTGTCGTTGCGGTCAACCGCCGTGCCCTCTCGACACGCCAGAAGTGCCCTTTCGACACGCCAGAAGTGCCCTTTCGACACGCCAGAAGTGCCCTTTCGACGCAAGAGGCAGTTGGGTGTTAGGCCTTGGCGAGGGTGCCGAGGTAGAGCTCGACCACCTTGGGATCGTTGGCTAGATCCCTACCGGTGCCGGTGTAAGCGTTCTTGCCCTGATCCAGCACGTAGCCGCGGTCCACGATCTGCAAGCAGCGCCGAGCGTTCTGCTCAACGATGATCACCGTGACGCCAGTCTTGTTGATCTCCCGGACCCGAACGAACACTTCATCCTGGAGGGCAGGGGACAGGCCAGCACTGGGCTCATCGAGCAGCAGCACGCTTGGCTCCATCATCAGTGCGCGACCCATGGCAACCATTTGGCGCTCACCACCGGACAGCGAGCCGGCTCGCTGCTTACGGCGCTCGCCAAGGGTAGGGAAGAGGTCGACAACCTTCTCGAAGCGCTCGGCGAAGTTCTTGGGGCTTTGGAAGGCCCCCATCTCCATGTTCTCCTCGATCGTGAGCGAGGGGAATACGTTGTTGGTCTGAGGAACAAAGCCCACCCCGCGCTTGACCAATTGGTCGGCGCGCAGGTTGGTGATGTCCTCATCACGCAAGAGCACGGCGCCCTCGTTGATGTGGACCAGGCCGAAAATCGCCTTGAGCAAGGTGGACTTGCCGGCGCCGTTCGGGCCGATGATGCCGACGAGTTCACCGTCCTTGGCGTAAAGATCCGCGCCATTCAGGATGTTGACGCCAGGAAAGTAGCCAGCGAACAGTTGGTCCGCACGAACCAAGGCGCCCAGGGATTCGGACTTGTGGATCTGCTCAGGCGTTGCCGGGTGGCCGGTGGCCAGTTGATCGGCATTGATGTCGAGTTCGGTCTCGAAGACGTGCGGATCATCCGGATCGTCCGGGCCCGGCAGATCGGTGGGCTCGGTGTAGTTCATCGGGCACCGTCCTCGGTCAGGGCCTCACCGGACTCGGTGAGGTTCGAATCGTGATGGGCACCGAGGTAAGCGTCGATGACGGCCTGATTCTTCATGACCGTATCGGGGGGACCCTCGGCGATGACCTGCCCCTGAGCCATGACGATGACCCAGTCGGAGATGTCATGAACCATGTCCATGTCGTGTTCGACGAAGAGCACCGTGGTGCCTTCCTCGCGGATCGCCTTGATGTGTCCGAGCAGGCTCTGCTTCAGCGCGGGGTTCACGCCCGCCATCGGCTCGTCCAGCATCACCAACTCCGGATCGGACATGAGTGCACGTGCCATCTCCAGCAACTTGCGCTGGCCGCCGGAAAGTGAGCCGGCGAAGTCGGCGACCTTCTGGTGGAGGTTGAAGCGCTCGAGCAGCCCTATTGCCCGCTGGTCGATCTGCTTCTCCTGGGACTTCCACAGGAACGGGAATATCGCGGCGAAAATCCGCTCACCTGTTTGGTTCTTAGCTCCCAGGCGCATGTTGTCGATGACCGTCATGCGGCTCAGTGCCTTGGTCAACTGGAAGGTCCGAACCATGCCGATGCGTGCCAGCCGGTAGGGAGCAGTACCCGCCACCTGACGACCGTTGAACGTCCACTTGCCTTCGTTAGCGTCGTCGAAGCCGGTGATGAGGTTGAAGAACGTGGTTTTGCCCGCACCATTCGGCCCGATCAAGGCGGTAATCGCGCCACGCTGGATTTCCACGTGTTCTACGTTGACGGCAGTCAGGCCACCGAAGGACCGGCGGACGTGGTCGGCGACCAGGATCGGATCGGGTTTGGGGACACCCGGGCGGGGATCCACGGAAGCGAGCACGGCCTTGGCCTGCTCGGCGCGAGAGTCGAAATTATCGGGCATCGAGGGCCAACTCCTTCCTGTCTCCGAAGATGCCTTGCGGTCGGAAGACCATCAAGGCGATCAAGCCTGCACCCATCAGCATGAAGCGGATATTGCCGACATCGGTGGCCTGCAGGAAGTCGATCCAGCCAGCCTGGATGGCTTGGCCCAAGAACTCGCCGGTGCCGGCGAGTAGGAACCAGAAGATGATGCCGCCGACGATCGGTCCGAAGACCCGCGCGGCGCCGCCGAGCAGCAAGATCGTGTAGGCGAAGAAGGTGAAGTCCGGCTGGAAGGTGTCCGGCTGCACGGACTGCTTGGCGACGGCCCACACGATGCCACCGAAGGCGGCGATGATGCCGCCCAAGATCAGCGCCTGCATCTTGTAGACGAAGACGTTCTTTCCGAGGGAGACCACGGCGTCCTCGTCCTCGCGGATGCCCTTGATGACGCGTCCCCATGGGCTACGGACAAGGAGCCACACCAGCACGGTGAAGGCTGCGATGAGCAGCCACCCCACGATGACCACCCACAGGTCCTGACGGGTCCAACTGAGCACCGGCAGGCTCTGGAAGTCGGCAGGCAGCGGGTTGGTGTCGTGGAACTGCTGGCCGAGCTTGCCGTTGAGGCCCTGGGCGCCGCCGAGGGTGTCTTTGAAAGCGATCGATCGCACGGATAGTCGGAACAACTCGCTTGCCGCGATGGTCACGATCGCCAGGTAGTCGGCCCGCAGGCGCAGCGTGGGTATGCCGAGTAGCAATGCCAGCGCCGTGGCGACGATGATCGCCACGAGGATCGACAGCCACAGGCTCAGGTCGAACGTCAACACGATGACGCCCACCGCGTAAGAGCCGGCCGCGACGAACATCACCTGGCCGAAGTTGAGCAATCCGGCGTAGCCGAACTGAACGTTCAAACCGATGGCAGCGAGGATGTAGATGATGGCCGTGATGCCGATGGCCTGGGTGGTCGTCTGGGTGAGTATGAATCCCCAATCCATGTCAGCCCACCCTCTCTCGTCTGCCGAGTAGACCCTGCGGTCGGATCATCAAGATGATGATCATCACGAACAGCGCGCCCACCGTTTTCATTTCCGTGGGGATGATCAGGCTGGTCATGTTGATGAAGACGCCGACGACGAGGGCACCAACGATCGCGCCATAGACGGTTCCCAGACCGCCGAGGATGACCGAGGCGAAGATGATCAGCAGGATTCGCTGGCCCATATTCCACACGCTGTTTTGAGTCATGCCCAGATAGATACCGGCGAAGGCTGCCAGGCCGGCCGACACGATCCAGACCACGGAAATGACCTTCTCCACGTCGATGCCGGTGGCGGAGGCGAGTGCCGGATTATCCGAGACGGCGCGGGTGGCCTTGCCGATGCGGGAGCGCTGGACCCAGATGACCACCACGACCAGCGTGATGATGGCCAAGACCGCGAGGATCAGGGCCTTCGGTGTGGCTGTGACGGGGCCGAGACTGATGCCCGATTGGCCTGCGTACTGCTTGTAGGTCTGCGGAGCTGCGCCGAAGAACAGGGCGACGGAGTACCGAAGCACGATCGCCAGACCGATCGAGATGATCATCATGGCGATCAGGCCCGTCTTGCGCCTGCGGAGTGGGCGCCACAAGACCCTGTTCTGCCCCCAGCCGAAGACGATCGCGCAGAAGACCACAGCGATGGGCGCAGCGATCACCAGATGCACACCAACGAGGTTGAGGAGCAGCGCGGTGAAGGCACCGAGAGTGACGAGGTCACCGTGGGAGAAGTTGGTGAGCCCTGTCGTTCCAAAAACCAGGTTCAAGCCCAAGGCCGCCAGGGCGATCATGACCCCGAACAAGAGACCGTCGAACAGCAGTTGCAGGAACTGGTCGCCGGTGACGTTGATGAAGCCGCCACCGCCGCTTCCGCCGCCCTCACCCTCGACGAGCTTGGTCAAGATGCGCTTCTCGCCGCCTAGTACGAGCAACGAACGGCTTTCGTCCTCGGGCTTCTCCAGCGCGATGCCGGCCGGGAGTGTGGAGACATCGAGGTCGATCTGGTAGGTGCCACCTCCGGGCAGAACCGCGGAGAACTCGCCGCCCGCGTCGCTCGTGATGGTTTCGGTGAACCCGTCCTCATTGCTGACCGTGACGGCCACATCAGGTATCGGTGAACCGTCGGGGGCTGTGAAGGAGCCCACGAGGACGGTGTCAGCCGCGTGAGCCGGTCCTACTGCCAGTACCGCGAAACCGAGGGCAGTGAGCACGGCTAGAACGAGGGCACCGGCGGTACCGCGGGCTCGAGTGAGCAAGGGACCTCCAGGGCGTAAGCGGGCACGAGCGACTGGGGCCACTCGAAAGGATCGTGAAACCCTAGCCCGATCGCGCACCCGATCGCGAGGAGTTCGGCACTTTCGCCACATTTGTTACGAGTTCGTGCCTGTCAGGAGCCAGGGTCGGGGCGCTTGGCTGGCCGAATCAGGCAGGTGAGGCGTGCAGTGCACACCGGGTCACCCGATTCATTCACGATGCGAATCTGCGAACTCACGATGGTTCGGCCAGCCGACAGCGTGGTGGTCTCGCCGGTGACGGTCCCCTCGGTGGCCGACCGGTGATGCGTGCAGTTCAAGTCCACGCCCACCACGATGTTGTCCGGGCCAGCAACGAAGGCTGCGTGGATGGACCCGAGCGATTCGGCGAGTACGGCGCTGGCGCCTCC
This sequence comes from Actinomycetota bacterium, assembly GCA_027729865.1. Taxonomy (GTDB): domain Bacteria; phylum Actinomycetota; class Actinomycetes; order S36-B12; family S36-B12; genus S36-B12. The sequence continues at coordinate 1,515 of JAQCBM010000119.1, read as the reverse complement.
GTGCAAGAGTCCATAGGGCTGGGTGTTGCCGGCAACTGGCATGGTTCCGACTACACGCTCAGCCGACGCCTCTGTCACCTGGATGCCCATCTTGTCTGCCAGCGCTCCGATGCCGAGGGCGGCGAACTCAGGGGGTGCTGAGGGCGGTAGGGACGAGGTTGCAGCTGCGCGGGTTTCCGGATCGTCGCTCACGTCAGCAGCGTAGACCGATGCTGCGCCAGTTATCGGCCGTTCGGCAGCCGAAGAGCACAGCCGAAGAGCCCCAACGATTGCCGCCGCAACGGGCAGGGGTGCGTCCCTATGATCGCCAGATGAGTTCTGCCCGATTGCTCTTACTCGACGGGCATTCGCTGGCATATCGGGCCTTCTACGCCCTCCCGGTGGAGAACTTCAGCACCTCGACCGGTCAACCGACCAACGCCGTATACGGCTTCACCTCCATGTTGGTGAATCTGCTGCGAGATGAGAAGCCCACACATGTGGCGGTTGCCTTCGATGTGTCCCGCAAGAGTTTTCGAACCGATCGGTTCCCGGACTACAAGGCAACGCGCGCATCCTCGCCGGCCGAATTCAAGGGCCAGGTCGAGTTGATCAAGGAGGTTGTGCGGGCGCTTGGCATAACTGCGCTGGAAGTCGAGGGCTTCGAAGCCGACGACGTCATCGCGACCCTCTCAACGCAAGGGGAAGCCGAGGGCCTCGACGTCGAGATCGTCAGCGGTGACCGTGACACCTTTCAGCTCGTCAACGAGCAGACGACAGTCCTCTATCCCAAGAAGGGTGTGTCGGATCTCGCGCGCATGACGCCCGAAGCCATCGAAGAAAAGTACGGGCTTACGCCCACGCAGTATCCGGACTTCGCGGCGCTGCGCGGTGATCCGAGCGACAACCTTCCGGGTATTCCCGGAGTGGGGGAGAAGACCGCGGTCAAGTGGCTCACGTCGTACGGCGATCTGGCGAACCTCGTGGACAACGTCGAGCAGGTCACGGGCAAGGTGGGAGACGCGCTGCGCGCGGCGGTGCCACAGGTATTGGTGAACCGGGAACTCACGGAGTTGGTGCGGGATGTGCCCCTCGAAGTGAACGTCGATTCACTGCAGTGGCGTGAATGGTCGCGCGCGGAGCTCGAGCAGTTGTTCGAGACATTGCAGTTCTCCGCGCTTCGTTCTCGGATCGATGCGTTGCCGCACGCGACGGACGGTGTTGCTTCGACCGCATCGGCAGCGCTCGTTGATGAGATGCCCGAGGTGGAGATCGTCAAGGAGGGCACTGCGGCGAAGGTTCTTTCGAAGATCACGGATGCGGCGGTGGCTGTCGGTGGAACGTGGTCAGCCGGGCGCGGTGAAATCTCGGGAGTTGCGATCAGCACAGATAGCCGGCTGCTCGCGATCGCAACAACGAACGACAAGGACCGCACTGGGGTTCTCGAATGGCTGGGTCGTTCCGATGTCACCAAGTACATCCACGATGTCAAGGGTCCGGACCTGGCGGCGCTCACGGCATCCAGTGGGCAGGCGG
>JAQCBM010000118.1 GCA_027729865.1 Actinomycetota bacterium | reverse complement strand
GCCGCTGCCATGGGCCTTGCGGGTTTTCGTGATGATCTCGGTGTTGGTCGCAGCCACTCGGTAGTGGTGTGTCTGGTCGATGGCCTTGGGGCTACATCGATCGAAGACAACGCTGACCTCTTTGACTCCATGCGCGATGCCGACGGAGGTTCGATCGAGGCGGCCTTCCCCACCACCACTCCCACCGGCTTGGCCACCTTGGGAACCGGACTGGACCCCGGGGAGCATGGCATCGTCGGTGCATCGTTCTGGTTACCCGAGGATGATCGGATCTTGAGTCCCTTGCACTGGGGCAGGCGCCCCACGCCGGAGGCCGTGCAGCCAGAGCCGACGGTCTTCGAACGGGTAGCGGGGATGGGTGGATGTTCATTCACGATTGCCCCCCAGGTATATGTGCGCTCGGGCCTGACGTCCGCTGCGTTGCGTGGATCGGACTACCTCATGGCGGACACCGCCCTTGAGAGAGCAGCGGCTTTGCGGGAGGTGTGCTCCTTCGGCCAGCCGGCCCTCGCGTACGTGTACTGGGCGGCACTTGACCGAGCCGCTCACGAATTCGGAACCACGTCGTCGCAGTGGCGCGAGGCGGCCAAGGATGTCAATGAGTTGCTGTGGTTGTTGCGTGCTGAACTACCTCCGGATGCCTCGATGATCGTGACCGCCGATCACGGCATGGTCGATTGCGAGGAGCGCATCTGGATCGAGGATCATGCCCGGCTCACTGTGGGTGTTCGAGCCCTCGCGGGCGAACCGCGCATGCGCCACGTGTACACACATTCGGAGCACGAGGCCGCAGACGTTGCCCAGCGATGGAGGGACGTCCTACTCGAAAACGCGATCGTGATGCTCCGGGAAGAAGCGATCGAAGCCAGCTTGTTCGGCGCAGTCGATCCAGGAATCGTGGAGCGCATCGGCGACGTTCTTGCGATCGCCCAAGGAAATACGATCCTGGCAAGTCGACGATTCGACGAACGGGTCTCCTTGCTACGCGGGCACCATGGCGCCCGCACGGACGCCGAGCGACGTATCCCCGGATTAATCGTCCGGCAGTAGCGCCCGCTGTGGCAGCATGCGCTCGTGGCCGAACTCGTCTTCTATGCAGGGACGATGGACTGCGGTAAGAGCACCCTTGCCTTGCAGACCGACCACAACCACAGTTCACGAGGACGCACCGGCCTAGTGTTCACGCGGCTAGACCGTGCGGGGCAGTCCAGACTGTCCAGTCGTTTGGGCTTGGCGGTCCCTGCAATCGAGGTGAGGGATGACTTCGATTTCCGACGCTTCGTGGTGGATCGCTTGAGTGCTGGCGCGAGGATCGACTACATCATCTGCGACGAGGCCCAGTTCTACACCGAAGAGCAGGTGGAACAACTGGCCCGGCTGGTGGATGAGCTCTCCATCGATGTATTCGCCTTCGGGATCATGACCGATTTTCGAACTCACTTGTTCTCCGGATCACGCCGGCTGGTCGAACTCGCCGATCGAACACAAGTGCTGCAGGTCGAGGCGCTGTGCTGGTGTGGCTCTCGCGCGATTCACAATGCGCGCACCATCGACGGCATCATGACTACCGAAGGCGATCAAGTTGTGGTGGGTGATGTTGCGGGATCGCATACAGCTGGAGCTATCGCCTACGAAGTTCTTTGTCGACGGCACTATCGGGCGGGCCTGACGGCCAGACGGGCCGGTGTGGAGCACATGTCGCGTGAGCCGCTGCCGTTCGATGCGTAAGGTAAATCCTTAGTAGATCAGTCCTCGGGTCGCGACGCACCGAACAAGATCTCGTCCCAACTTGGAACGCTCGCTCTGCCCTTCTTACCTTTGGCTCGCTTGGCGCGACGCGGGGCCGATGAGATGTCCGACTGCTCGAGAAGTGCTTCCTGCTCACCACCGGCTTCGTAGGTAGCGGGGGTTTCGACTTCCGGCTGACCGAGATCGGTGTCCGTGTCGTGCTCTGCGGCAGGATCGGAGGTGACCGACACCAGGCGTGGGCGCGCGGGGGTGGCTTCTGGAGTGGGCTCTACGGCTGACTCTGGTGCGGACCCTGAGGCTTCGGCCACCGACGATGGTCCACCTCCCATCAGGGCGCGAGCGCTCTCGTCCTGCGGATGGACGGTGCGGCCCACGGTGTCGAAGGTCCAGGTTCCGACGATCCGACCGCCGTGTGCTGCGGTGACGAACCACCGGGCGTCCTCGGTGCGGTAGGCATCCCAAGCCACGTCCGCGGGGTCCACACCCAGTCGCGTGCTGACGGATTCTTCGAGGGTTGAGCCGCCGCGGGAGCGACTGATCTCCACCGCCCGGGCCTGCTGCGCGATGTACGCCCGTTCTCCCAAGGGCGGCTCGGCATAACGGGTGACCTTGTCGAGTGGCCAACCGGTTTCGGCAGCGACAACTTCGGGCGAGGCGCCGGCGCGGACGCGTGCCTGGATCTCTCGCGGGCTGAGCGGTTGCAGGGCTGACTCCTTGGACGGGACGTGGACTAGCGAAACCTATCGCGTTGCCGAACGACAGGTGCCCGACTCACGCGGACATGGGGTGCGGGCCAGGTAGCGGATCGTCATTCCAGGCGGTTACCGGCTCACTATCGGCCCCAGGATCCGGGGGCCATAGGTCATCTTGCTCGGCTCGCGCCAGGGAACGGTTGGCCAAGGCAGCACCCGCCAGCGCCGCCCCGAAGACCGTGAGGGCCAACCCGGCTCTGGTCCCCACGGAGTCGACAATCACTCCTGCGGCGGAGGAGCCGAGCGCGAACCCGGCAGCCAACCCCGAGTTGGTCCATGTCAAGCCTTCGGTCAGGTGCCGGCGCGGAACCAGGCGGCTGGCCAAGGTGAAAATTCCGATGAGTGCGGGAGCGACGCTGAACCCGGCCAGCGCAATGACCACCACGAGATAGCCGTTGCTCGTGGCAAAAGGAATGGCCAAGGTGACCACCAGCAGGGCGAGTGCTGCGATACGGGGATGCCAGTGCAACGGGCCTGGCCACGCGCGACTTCCGTAGAGGATGCCACCCACCATCGACGTACCGGCGAATGTCGCCAACACGATGCCAGCGAAAGACGCTGTTTGTTGTTCGGCAGTAAACGCCACAACGCCGACGTCGACAGTTCCGAAGACCACGCCCAGTCCGATGGCAGCAAGGACCAAAGACACCATTCCGGGCAATCGAACGACAGCCCACAGCGATGTTCTGACGTGCGATTCCCTGTGGGCCGGTGGTGTGGAAGTACGAGATGCCGCCAGCCACAAAGACCCAATCAAGACAAATGCGGCAGACAGAAACAACGGCGCCCCGAAGCCCAGGGAGAAGGCCGCAGTCGTGGTGATGATGGGACCGACCGTGAATACTGCTTCGTCAAGGATGCTCTCCCAAGCGAACCCGACGCGGACCATGGAGGGGTTTACCGCCACGTGGGTCCAGCGGGCGCGCACGTACGAACCGATAGCCGGTGTTGTTGCACCCGCGACAACCACGAGCACCACTTGGACTGCGCGCGGCCAACCAGCAAGGACCGACCCGGTAAACATTGCGAGCGAGGCGCTGTGTGCGATTGCGAGAACACGCAGTACGCCGGCTTGTCCTACCCGGTCAGCTATGCGGGAACTGATGATGCTCACAAGCCCGGCGGTAATGGCGAGAAGAGCGCTGAGTATGCCAGCGTATGCGTACGAGCCGGTGATGTTGGAAACGAGCAACACGATGGCCAGCGCGTTCATGGCAATGGGGAGTCGTCCCACGAGTCCTGCTGCGGTGAAGACGCGAACCCCCGGCTGGCGCAGGGCGAAGATGTAGCCCTGCGAGGCCCCTGAGCTCGCAGCGTCTTGCGTCGGATTCGCCGTCACGATCAAGCAGGCTAGCGTGTGTCCCGCTCAGTGAACTATTCCTAGATCTGCCAAAGGATTCCTATGGCCCAGGCGGCAACCAGTCCCACTTTCGAGCAACCTGTGCAGACCCTCGCGGAAGTGCTGTCCTGGCATCCGCTGGCCGACCTCGCATGGCGAGCAGCGAGCGAAGCGGCGTCGTTCCTGCACACCCAGCGACCCGATGATTTGTCGGTGGAGACCAAGTCCACGCCCACGGACGTGGTCACATCCATGGACAAGGCGGCGGAGCATCTGCTTTATGAGCGGCTCCTGGGCGAACGACCCGGTGATGGACTGTTGGGAGAAGAGGGCACAGACCGTCCATCGGAGACAGGCATTCGATGGGTCGTTGATCCCCTGGATGGCACCGTCAACTACCTCTACAAAATCCCGCATTGGGGGGTGTCGGTCGCTGCCGAAGACGATGATCTCGGCGAGACAGTGGTGGGAGTGGTCATCACCCCTGAAACCGGTGAGGGTTTCGTGGGGATTCGCGGTCGCGGTGCCTGGCAGATCACCGGGGATCTGGCCGAGCGACTCGAAGTACGCGAGTGCTCGGATGTGGGTCAGGCGATGGTCGCGACCGGCTTCGGCTACTCACGTACCCGCCGACGCGCGCAAGCGGAGGTGCTGCGCACCTTGATTACCTCCGTACGCGACATACGCCGTACCGGATGCGCGGTTGTGGACTTTGCCTGGTTGGCGCAGGGACGAACAGACGCGTACTACGAGCGTGGCCTCAATCCTTGGGACGTGGCTGCCGGTCTTCTCATCGCGCGTGAAGCGGGATCTGTGGTGAGTGACCTTGGTGGGGGACCTGGCTCAGCAACTTTTCTGGCCTGTGTCCCTGGCATTGCCCGCGAACTTGAGGAGCTCCTGATCGATGCCGGCATCCATCAGGAGGAGCCTGAGGATAACGAGTGACGCGCTAGTCGATGCGTCGTAGATCGCGGTTGTACCAATGTGCGTTGTGGACGTATGTCTCAACGAAAGCATCGAACGCCCCATCATCGATCGCGGCATCGCTTACGCGAGCTGGGACGCCGAGTGCGCGAGCACCGCGAGGCACGGTGGTGCCAGGGGAGACCACGGCTCCGGCTCCCACCAAGGCGTGAGGACCTACCTGAACTCGTTGGAGTACCACCGATCCTGAGCCAACCAGGCAGTCGTCGTTGATAACGCAACCCTCGAGGTGGGCGTTATGGCCGACCACGCATCGATCGCCCACCATGGTGTCCAACTCCGCGGTGCAGTGGATGATCGTTCCGTCCTGAATGGACGTGCGAGCACCGATCACGATTCGCCCGTGGTCGCCACGCAACACTGCCGTGGGCCAAATTGAGGATTCGGGTCCTACCGTGACGTCACCGATGACCACAGCATCCGGGTGGATGAAAGCCGTTGGATCGATAGTGGGCTTTTTGTCGCCAAGCGCGTACATGGGCATAGGTACATCCTCCACGGTCGGGCGCCGTAGACCGCGCCCGAGTACCCCACTCGGCGGATTCGCTGACCATGAGGCACAATCTGCGCGCAAGACGAGCCACTGAGGAGGGCACAGGGCCATGGCAACCGACTACGACGCGCCTCGTAAGACCGACGAGGAACTCGCCGAGGACAGTCTCGAGGAGTTGAAGGCACGGCGCGCCGAGAAGACTGCCTCGGCGGTGGACGTCGATGAAGCGGAGTTGGCGGAGAACCTTGAGCTGCCAGGTGCCGACCTATCCGACGAGAATTTGACCGTACGCGTTGTTCCCAAGAAGGCTGACGAATTCACCTGTATGTCGTGCTTCCTGGTTCATCACCGCAGTCAGTTGGATCATGAGGGCAAGAACGGTCCCATTTGCAAGGACTGCGCGTAACCTTCGAAAGCCGTGCTCGGCTGCTACTCGTCGAACAGGCGGGCGGTATTGTGGAAGATCAGTGCTTCGATCACTGCGGCGGTCGCCCCGGATATTGCGGCCCAAGCGATGATGCTTGCTAGCGATGCGTGGCTGTCTTTGTTGGAGGGTGCTTCGGTTCCCGTCACCGATCGATAGGCCACACCAAGTGCTTTACGGGCAACGATTGTTGCCCCAAAGGCCAAAACGGGCGCGACGATCGCCGCGATAGGAGCCGAAGAGGCTGACTTCGGTGAGGTGTCGGCGGTGCTCATGGCACCACTGTCCCGCATGCAGCCCTCAATCCGCCACCCGGGTGGATAAAGCCGCGTGAAGCTCATCGGGGCGACGCGAGGCAACAAGCCAAGCGCTGTGCGGATCCTGCTCGTCGATCAG